>JAAZOI010000038.1 GCA_012797825.1 Eubacteriaceae bacterium
ACCCATTGCTATTGTGCCTTCAACAGTTAAATCAGCTATATCCAGTATTCTGAATGTGATGTATACGCCGATTGTCATTATAGACCATAAAAGCCCTAAAGATATTGACCCCGTAATAATCTGTAACATAATGCTCAACCCGATTCTTTTTATTTATTTTATTACATATTTTTTAAGATCATCAGGAATTGTTATACCCATTTCATCGGCAACAGTTCCGTTTATAGCGAAATCAAAATTAGTAGATGATTCTATGGGCATTGACTTTATATCGGCTTCGCCTTTTAAAATTTTGACTGCCATCAGCCCTGTCTGGTATCCCAGATTTTTGTAGTTAATTCCAAGCGTTGCAAGTCCGCCGTTAGTAACCATGCCTGCTTCACCGCATATTACAGGTGTTTTTGATACTTTTGTAACTTGATGCACGATAGGCATTGCAGATGCGAAAACATTATCTGTAGGTATATATATCGCGTCGCATTTCTGTACAATTGACTCTGTTGCCTGTTGTACGTCATTAGAATTTGTAACTGTTACTTCAACATACTTAAGCCCTAAATTTTCAATACATTGCTTGGCTATTTTAGCCTGAAGAATTGAATTATCTTCGCTTGAAGTGTATAAAACACCTACAGTTTTAGCGTTAGGAACTAATTTAACTAATAAGTCGATTTGCTCTTTTATCGGGTTCATATCGGTTGTTCCGCTGACATTGCCTCCGGGAGCGGTTTTTGAATTTACAAGTTTAGCCGCCTCGTAATCGGTTATTGCCGTACCCAAAATTGGAATGTCTTTGGTTTTTCCTGCTACAGACTGTGCCGCAGGAGTGGCGATAGCCAAAACCAAATCGACTTTGTTGCTTACAAAGCGGTCAGAAATTGTTGATAAATTGCTCTGGTTGCCCTGTGCGTTCTGCAAGTCGATTTTAATGTTTTTTCCGTCAACATAACCGTTGTCGGCAAGCGCCTGAATGAAGCCTTCTCTCGCGGCGTCTAAAGCGCTGTGTTCCATGTACTGGATTATGCCGATGTTGTAGACTTTGGAGCTGTTTGCTCCGGTTTTACCGGTGCATCCCGCAGTAAGCAGAAGCGCTGCTGCAGCGAGAATAAGCACTGATAGTTTGACTCGTGTTTTCATAATTAAATTCCTCTCTGGTATATATATTCAATTAATCCCTTTCGGAAATAATTGCAAAAAAAGGTAAAAAAAAAATCGCCCCTTAACAGGGACGACATAATCGCGGTACCACCTTGTTTTCGCCTGTATGAAAATTATATCTCTATATGTATCTCACACAAAGCCTCAGCGAGTAACTAACATTACCCCTCCACTGTTACGGATGGATCCCGACGCAACCTACTTGGCATATGCCTTTGAGTCTGTAGCTAATAAGATGAATTCACGATATTTATATCCTGCTTTATCACACCAACCAAAGCTCTCTTTAGGATTTTTAGCATCGCTACTACTTCTTAGTCATTGCCTTTATGATTTTTTAGTATTATATTAACGGAAATTTAATTTGTCAACATTTTTTTATAATTATTATTAAAAAAATAAGTCAACTGCCTTTTAACTGATTACAAAAAATAGGATTGATAGGAATTATTAGCCTAAAAACAAATTTTATAAAGAACCTTTTAAGCCTATCGCCTCGGCAACTTCCCGCATACCCATAATCGTTTCTGTTATAATATAATCCAAATCCTCGCCGAGCATATCAGCTCCCTGGGCAATTACGTCACGGTTAACGCCCGCGGCGAAAGCTTTGTCTTTAAATTTCTTTTTTACACTCTTAAGCTCTAAGTCAAGCACGCTTCTTGACGGTCTCATTATTGCGCAGGCGTTTATAAGCCCTGTTATTTCATCAATGGTAAAAAGTATTTTTTCCATTTTGTGTACAGGTTCAACATCGCAGCATAAACCGTATCCGTGGCTTTGGACAGCATGAATATATTCTTCATCGATATTATTTTCTTCTAATATTTCTTTTGCTTTAATACAATGTTCTGTCGGGTACATTTGATAATCAATATCATGCAGCAGCCCGATTATTCCCCATTTTTCTTCATCTTCGCCGTTAATTTTTGCGAAATGCCTCATCGCACCTTCTACTGCTAACGCATGCATAATAAGAGCTTCGGAAGAGTTGTATTTTTTTAATAATTCAAATGCCTTATCTCTGTCTGGTTTCATAATTAATCCTCATTACATTCATAAATTTAATTCAGTCAATTATAGCAAAGTAATTTTGATAAAGCAATAAACAATCTTTTCGACGTTATATGGTTAACAAGATTAAATTGCTAATAATCCGTTTATAAAATGGCTTATAGGAATAAACGCTATATAGGAAGCCGCAAAGCCCACAAGCACATCTGTAGGATAATGATATCCTAAATAAATTCTTGATATGCCTACAAGACCGGCAAGAGTAAAATAAACAATTGACAGAACCGGGAACACATGTGAAAGCACAAAAGCTATTGAAAAAGCTGTGTTTGTATGCCCTGAAGGGAAAGAATATTTGCACTTAAGCGGTTTTACGCTAGAGGCCTGCTTTATTACTGTATACGGCCTCGGCCTGTTAACGATGCGTTTAATGGTTTGTACAACAAATTGGTTTAAGACAATAACAAATGCAAGAAATAAACCTGCCGTATGCATAATAGCGTTATGCCAGAACAAAAGCGTCAGACACAATATCGCCGCAAAACAAAATGAACCTAATTGCGTTATTGCGCGCAAATTAAAATACAAAGTTCTTCTATAAAGTTTGTGATGCAGAAATAAATATATTATTTCATCTGTTTTTTTAATGTAGTTTTTAATGTCTTGCATTTCTTCACCAAATTATTTGAAAATAAACATTTAGATTATAACACAAAATTTGGATTCGAATCAGCTGAAAAATATTCCAATAATATAGAGCGAAATTTCTTATATATAATTATTTACTCAAAATAATATTTAATAATTTAAGTTTCTGTTATCTCTAATCTTTGGTTAATAAAATTGAAAATATTGCACTTTGATAAGAAAAATTTATTCGATTTTAATTGCCGCTTATCTAATTCTAAAGAAAAGAAGAGTTCTTTAATTTCGTTAATCTCTGAAATATAATCAATAACTATAATTTTGCTGAATGGCCTATGGTCGATAGGAATATATGCTCCGGCGAGCATCATTTTTTGTATGGCATTATTAAGTTCACATTCCTCAAAATTTAAAATATCTGATAATTTTATTGTTTTTATTATAATGTTATCGGAAGTTATTTTAAGACTTTTATCATCTGCGCATAAACAGCATACTGTATTTTCATTTAATTTTTCAATGCCGAATAAAAATTTGCAATATAATGCGCAGGTAGCTTTGGTAATATTTAATTTATTTATATAATCTGTAAGCAGTTTATTCTTTAGTTTCTTATGCTCAATAAAAAATATTGACGCCAGGTAGAACAAGATAAGCAAAAAAAAGGAGTTGCCTAGGTCAGGCTCCGACATAATATTTCCTCCGATAATATAGTATTTTAATTATAAAGTAATTTTCTTAATTAATATTAAATTTTCCGGCAATCCTTCTCAGCAAAATTATAAAAACAGTAAACAACTAAAAACTTTGGAATATATATTAATAAAGACAATACAGGTCGAGTGGGCAGCACATCTTAAAAATTGCCGAGTGGGTGGGCGGCGAGATGTTTAGATATCTTAATTAATATTATAAAAAATTGTTAGCAATAAGAAGTTTAACAGTCTTGAATATATAATTAATAATCACAGAAAGCAAACAATTTAACAAAAATAGCTTTAAGTAATTTAAAATATAATATCATACAGTAAAAGCAAAGCGGCAGCGCTCATAACAATGATTCCTATCATAGTGAAAATGTTGCTGATTTTCCCGCTTGCATGCTCTTTCATTATTCTTTTATCTCCAATATCAACTTTATTTAACGCATACAAGATTTTTATAAAGTGAATTCATATATAAAAGTGCTATATTAAATTGTTTTTAATTGCTTAAAATCATAGAGCGATATATAATTTAATAAATATTAAACAAATATGAATTTGTTATTATATGGTGTTTATATGGATGTTATTAAGACAGCGGATATTATATATTTCAGCGGAACAGGCGGCACTGCAAAGGTTGCGTTAGCGCTTGAAAAAGAATTAATAAAAAACAATATAACAGTAAACACATACGAACTTAAAGGGGAATTCAAAGAAGAAATTCAAGGAGATTTGCTTATTATATTATTTCCCGTATACGCGGCAAACGCGCCTAAATCCATTGACGAATGGGTTAAAGCTGCTGCCTTTGGCAAGGGCAAAAAAAGTGCGGTTATATCAGTGTCGGGCGGCGGAGAGATGATCTTTAATACAGCATGTCGATTATCAACCATTAAAAGCCTTGCAAAAAACGGCTATGATGTATTTTATGAAGAAATGTTTGTGATGCCGACTAATTGCCTAATGGCCAACAGCGATGAGCTTAACGCAATGCTTTTAAACGTTCTGCCTCAAAAAGCGCATAAAGCAGTGCGGCAAATAATTACAGGAAATTTACACACGAAAAAACCGCTTATTATTGACAGACTAATAACAAAAGTTATGCTTATTGAGAAATATGCTTCAAAATTATTCGGCAAACATTTAACGGCAAATGATGATTGCAACGGATGCAGTTTATGCGCAGATAATTGCCCGAGAAATAATATTATAATGAAAAACCAAAAACCTGTTTTTAACGGCAGTTGCGTTATTTGCCTCAAATGCATCTACTCTTGCCCGCAAAAAGCGATTATGTCAAAATATATTAAAAGCTTTATTATAAAAGAGGGGTTTAATATAAACGCGATTGAAGAAAAAGCAAAAAGCATAAAAAATTATCAGCCAGCAAAAGAAGCCGCTAAAGGGTTTTTATATAAGGGAGTCAGAAAGTACTTGGAAATTGAAGGCTATTGATATATATTTTTCATAAATTGACAAACTGAAGTAATAGAAATATAATTGTAAACTATACCAATAACATAAAATCAGGAGAATAAAAATGTCGGATATTGCAGTTATTTATAAAAGCAAATATGGTTCAACCAAGAAATACGCACAGTGGATCAGCGAAGAATTAAAAGCAGATTTATTTGAACGTTCGGATATTAAAGAAGAAGATATAAATAAATATAAAACAATTATTTTCGGTGGAGGATTATACGCCAGCGGAATAATAGGAATTGATATTATAAAGAAAAATTTTGAAAAAATAAAAAGTAAAAATATTATCGTTTTTACAGTTGGATTGGGAGATCCAAAAAACAAGGAGCAATTTGTTCCTATTATCAATCAAAATTTTACTGATGAAATGAAAGAAAATATTTCAATTTTCCACTTAAGAGGAAGCATGGATTACAGCAAACTTAATTTTATGCACCGTTCAATGATGGGCATGGTTAAAAAATCAGTTGATAAAAAGTCCGAAGAAAACCGCACAGAGGAAGATATGCAAATGTTAGAAACTTATGGGGATAAGGTGGATTTTATAGATAAAAATACAATATTGCCAATAATAGAATTAGCTAAAAGCTTTTAAAATAAAAACGAAATAGGGAATATTCCATATTTCGTTTTTTATTTATTATATAATTGATCTATAAATAGTTTTTACTATACATTTTGAGCCGGCGCAGCAGCAGATGCTGCGGCTTTGTTGAGTTTTCCCTGATTAGCATATCCGATAAATCCTAGTACAATTAACGGAACGGTAAACATAAAATACATAAAGAAAAGAGCCAAAGCAACACAGAATAGTATTGCGCCGACTAATGCAAAACCTTTTTTTCTTAAAAAATATCCGAGCCAGCAGAATATTGCTCCTAAAACAACTACAATCATATGCGGCATAATAAGGGCTGTGGCAATTGCCGCGCCAATCTGCTCGTCTCCGGTAGAACCGCCAATAGCATTACCAAAATAAGCTATCAAATAAATAAAATATGCAGTAGATAAAATTGCGGTAATAAGTAAAATTACACTTCTTTTTGCTTTCATAATTCCTCCTGAAAATATTTATATTTAATAAAATATGTTTATGTAATAATTATAACAGTAATTCTATATATTACAATGATTATATATTTTTTTAATAATATATTAATCATATAAAAAAATGACAAGTATGTTTTGAGTTTAATGAAAATAATATAAAAAAGGTATGCAAAAAAATAAACACCTGCAAACGGTGTTTTTTACTTTAAGGGAGAGCGGGCTAATCCCGCTTCAATTTATTTTAATTAAAAGGGAATTAGTCCCCTCATTCCCTCATCAGACGGGATAGTATAAGTATAACTTATTATTTTAATTAATACAATAATTTAAATAATTAAAATAAAGCCTAAGACTAAAAAAAGGAACAAATTTTACTGTTCCTATAAAAAATGATAGTAAACAATATATAAAAATATAAAAGAATAAAAAAATTGTTGGCAAAAAAGTTCAATAAATATAAAACAATATATAACGGTTAAGTTGTAACTGAATTCAATATATGGTATACTAAATAACCGATTACAGGTAAGGAAGAGATGACTATGCAAAATCAGAAATTGTGGACAAAGAATTATATAGCAATAACGCTTATCTCTTTTTTTCTTGGGATAATATTTTTTTTGTTAATGTCTACAATCGGGCTGTATGTATCGGAACAATTCGGGGTTGCGGCAAGCATAGCTGGGCTTTCTGCCAGCATTTTTATTATATCTTCTTCATTCGCACGAGTAGGCACGGGACGTATTATGGCTAAATCTAACGGGCAGAAGGTGCTTCTTGCCGGCCTTATTTTCTGCTTGCTTACAACGGCATTATATTTTACGGTAAAAAATGTTACAGTATTGCTTATTGTGCGATTTTTGCATGGAATAGGCGCGGGTATTGCAACAACAGCGACAGGAACAATGATTGCATTTGTTATTCCGCAAAGCAGAAGAGCTGAAGGCATTGGTAATTTTATGTCAAGCGGAATGCTGGCTTCAGCTATCGGACCTTTTATCGGCATCCTTTTAAGCAAAAGCGGCAGTTTAAAATCAATTTATATTATTTGTTTTGCACTCGGCATAATTTGCCTGATAATTAATTTTTTTATAAAAATGCCTGAAATTACAAAAACAGAAAATTATGAACCAATAAAAAAACAAAGACAAATAATAATTAATTTTTCTGAAATTTTTGAAAAAAAGGCATTGCCTATTTCCATATTGATAATTTTGACATGCATCTCTTATTCTTCTATTATGACATATTTGCCGATGTACGCAAAAGCTATAAACATGGCGGATATTGCAAGTATATACTTCATTTTTCACGCGGCAGGCGCAATATTTACCAGACCTTTCATAGGACGCTTGATGGATAGGAAAGGGGCAAATATCGTATCATATCCTGTGCTTATAATTTTTGCGATAGGAATGTTTATTGTAAGCAGAGCGGAGGTTCCGTTTGTTTTATTGATCGGTGCAGCGTTTATCGGTTTGGGCTTCGGCAATATGAACTCAATAGGTCAAACAATAGCTATTCAAAATTTACCGTCAAATCGTATAGGAATGGCAACGTCAACTTTTTATATATTTTTAGATTTAGGTTTGGGGATAGGGCCTTACATCTTAGGTCTGTTAATCCCTGTTATAGGATTTAGGGGAATTTATCTTTTTTCATTCTTTGTATTGTTAATCAGTATCGCAGTTTATTATTTTCTGCTCGGAGCGAAAGAAAGAAGCTTAAAAAAACTTAATATTAAAGAATCCGAAACTTAAATTAACTGTATAAATTATATTAAAAAAAAAAGGCGATGCCTCTTTTTTATGTTCATAATAATAAAAAAACTTCATAAATATATAAAAGTGACAAACAATATTATTTTACGAAAGCATGTAATATGGATGATTTTATTCTATTTGCAATTCTGCTTATATTAATAGCTGCAAGCGTAGCGCTTGTTTTTCTTATTCTGTTCGGAGACAGCTCAAAAAAAAGTTCTGTAAAAGCTCAAAAAAGCTCAAATGGACTTCCTATAAAAGATGAATTTAATAAATCCGAATTTACAAAAAATGATATAGAACTTATGAAAAAATTCTGCCATACTTTTTCTGACGCAGAGATAAATCAATTCAAAGAGATTGATAAAAAGATAGATAAGATATACAAAAAAAGCGATAATTACAAATATTAAATGCATATATTTTAATAACCATCTTTTAGGAGGTTATTATGAAAAGCAAAGATTACTATTACGCTTTAATTGCAATATCAGCGCTTGGAGTAATGAGCCAGACGTTTGATCTTTTTAACGAATATATAAACCGGGTTTTAATAGCCGGCGGCATTGCCGCACTGGCTGTTTTTTATTTGTTTGAGCTTAAAAATGTAAGAAAAGAGCATAAAAAAAGAAGAGCTATAAATTCTGGAAATATTTCAATTTGGTTAGTCAAGATTCAGCACCTGTAAAAAAGCATGAAACTGTAAAAGAATACGGATCATCATATTATTATGAGCCGCCTATAGGCGTAAGCAGTGAAAGATTTAGAAATAAAAAGCTTGAATTGTTGGAATACACAAACGCTGATGATATAAATATAAAATACAGCAAAGGAAATATTGTTATTGATTTATATTATAAAAAAAATGCAGATATAAAACATTTAGAATAAATAAAAAATAACGGTGAAAAGTCAAGGAAGAAGTGGCGTAAAAAGTTGCAAAGGCTGTAGCCAAAAGTAGTTTTCACCGTTAAAAGCAAAATTATTATTAAGTTCAATTATATTACTAATATACTTTTATTATATTATATAATTTTTTATAATTATTCAAGTATTTTTTAAAAAATGCTTGAATATAAATTCAAATTAATATATTATAAATATGAAACTATTTAAATGTAATAATAATTTTCTTAAAAAATAAAAAAATGCATTGATGAAAAGACATATAACTAAAATCTTGTAATAATAAAAGACAAAAAAAATTAACGGTGAAAAAGCTGCGGAGGATAATCGTTAACAAAGGAAAATGAGGTATTTTATACGTTAATATATCGATTATTTAATTCTCACCGTTAAATAGAATATAAATATAACATACTAATTGTATTTTTTCAATATACAATTTATATTTTATTTGCATAAAAATATTAACGGTGAAAAGAAAGGCGAGGCATGGCTTTGCAAAGGCTGTGGTTGCGTCGGTTTTGATTTCCACCGTTAAATCAATATTATGATATTGTTTGGATTAAATAATTATTTTTTGGTTGAATAAATATTAAAAAAAAATTATAATAACTACGGCTCGTTTATAAATATAGCCAGCTTTCAATATGATTTCTCTGCCTAGGATCATAAAATATGTAAGCTGGCTATACTTTTTTTGCCCACCTTTTCCGGTTCTCTCTTTTTATGTAAAATTATTTCGTGTTTTTAGAATAACGGTGAAAGCTGCGGAGGTAATTGTTGAAAACAAAGCAGTTACTTTTTATTATTTAACAATTTATATTTCACCGTTATTAAGATATTAAGCAGTTGCATTTATTGAACTGCATTATATCCGGCGTCAAAAGCTCTCATATTAAGTTCAAGCATATCTTTATTTTTGCCGAGCGTCTTGGTGATAATTTTTTTTATTGCTTCAATTTCAACAGCATTGCTGATGCGGATATATGCACCGAGTATAACTATATTAGCAATTTTTGCATTGCC
>JAAZOI010000039.1 GCA_012797825.1 Eubacteriaceae bacterium
GCAACGGGACTCGACACCGATTTCCTCCTTGCGGTGCGGCCAAAAATCGCGGTAATTTCCTGCGGGCGGGACAACTGCTACGGTCATCCCGCTCCGGAAACGGTGGGATTGCTGGAACGGGCGGGGTGCAGGGTGGTGAGGACGGATGCGGAGGGGACGGTGAGGGTGGAGATAGGAAGGATGGGGGTGTAAGTTAAATAGTGATTAGTTATTTTACATTGAATTATATTATGTTTACTACATACCATAAGAAAATAAAAGTATTTCTTTTCACAACAAACTAATCTACCTCCTAACCCATCTTTTTTAGAATAAAATGCATGAGTATTTTGTAATCAAGATTATACTTTGATTTCTGGAATCATCAATATTAATCTTTAATATATATTTTAGTATAATATATACTTTCTTCACAAATGCAATTAATCCCCCATTGAATTTGCATCTCCAGTCGGCTTTATTATTATTCAATACTTCAACGTATTTCTGCTTTAATTGTAATATAAGTAAATAAATTTTTAGGGTCGTTTGTTCTCAATAATATTTTTTTTGTATCTTTTTTTATTTCATAAGGAGCTGTATATTTTATTGGTATTTTTATATTATTACCAGGTGATATTACGTTTTTTTTTACAACAGCCTTTATACAGCCGCATAAACCTCTTATATCGACAAATAGTGTATCGCTTCCAATATTGTTAAGTTGAATTGTTTTTTCATATACTTTCCCAGCTTTCACTATTCCAAAATCAATAATATTTGTATCTTTTTTTAATTTAGGAAATTTATTTGAATTTCTAATAATATTATTCTTTTTATCATTATTTATAATCAATGTTTCGCCATTCCAACTGTTAAAAAATGTTTTTTTATTAATATTAATTGGTTCATCAGGATAATTTTGTATTATTATTGTTTCTATATCACACCCATATAGTATCGCAAAATGATCTTCATACAATACTATATTCGGGTCTTCAAAATCACATATGTCTTCCTTTTTTTCTAATCGTACTGCATCAATTTTAAATTTATACTTTTTTAATGTACTATATATATCATATATTGATGTCCCAGAAATATTATCATATTTTGTATCAATAATAATTTGATTCATTTCTTTATTTACACCATAATACACACATATGCCCTTTATAGCATTAGGTCCACACATTGTATCTAACCCAAAGCTTTTACATGCAAATAATAAATTAATAATTACTATGTATTTTATCATTTAATTTTTCCTTCATATATATAATGTGAATTATCTCGTACATCAAATAACTCAACTCCTATTGGAAAATTTACATCAAGGCAACTCTTTATTGATTCATCATTTACTGAATACTTTTCTGTTTGAATACATAATATGTCATCTAAATTGTATTTGCCATTGGAGTAATAATATTTCTTTTCAATAATTTTATTTGGAAAAACAATATTATCTATTATTGATTTGTATTCAATAGTTCTTTCTAATTTAATATTATTATTCTTAGCCTCAATAAATATTGGCATCTTTTTTTCTCTGCTCAATTTTACGATAAAATCATAAATATCTGTATTACCAGAAATAATAATATCATCGTTATTCAATGTTATTTGCACATTTTTAAAATTCTTTAAATAATCAGCAATATCTGTACCATCGATATAATATGCATATTTTGATATTTTATAATACGTAAAGAAATCCTTATAACCAGGGTATACTATTGCTGTTCCATAATATAGACTGCTATCAGATCTTTGTATTCTATAATATTTTGTAATATTATATCAAATAAAAATTTTTTTTGTCAATATAATTAGAATAATGTATAAATCAATAAAAGTAAAATAAATGCTTCTATAAAATTTATTAAATATGATTTTATGTTATGAATATTATTTAAATAAA
>JAAZOI010000040.1 GCA_012797825.1 Eubacteriaceae bacterium
CTCTGTGAATATAAATTAAGTACATACGGAATATCAATTCCCATTTTGCAAGGTTTGCAGTAACTGCATCCCGTGCATCCGATATTGGTTCTGGTAGTGTAAAACTCCCTTATTTTATCGATAATTTCATATTCGGCTTCCGTTAATTTCCCGACAGATGAATTTTCTGCAGATATTAGATTTTCTTTGACTTGCTGCATAGTATGCATACCGCTTAATACTACTGACACTTCCGGCTGACTCCATACCCATTGCAGCGCGAGATTGGACGGAGTATCAGTATATCCTGACTCATTCATTATTTTCTTCACCATTGAAGGCGGATTGGCAAGCTTGCCGCCTCTTAACGGCTCCATTACGGATACGCCTATGCCTTTTGATGCTGCAAGTTTTAATCCTTTTTCTCCCGCTTGAAAATTCGTGTCCATATAATTGTATTGTATCTGGCATAGCGTCCATTTGTCATATCCGTTAACTATCTGTTCAAATACTTCATACTTATCATGGAACGAAAAACATATATAACTTATTTTACCTGCTTTTTGCGCCTTTTCAGCTTCAAATAGCAGTTCTTCCTGTAAAATTATATCCCATCTGCTTTTGTTAAGACCGTGAAACAAGTAAAAATTAATATGATCTGTGCCGAGTTTTCTTAACTGCTCGTCAAGGTAATTGTTGTATTGTTCTTTTGTTGTAATGCGCATCATAGGTGATTTTGTAGCAAGTTTAACTTTATCTCTATAACCGTCTTTAAGAGCTTTTCCTGTAACTGTTTCACTTGCTCCCTTATGATACGGAAAAGCCGTATCCACATAATTTACACCAGTATCAATCGCGTATCGTATCATGCGTATTGCTTCTTTTTCATCTATATTATCGCTTTCAGGCGCATTGTCTGTCGTAGGAAGCCTCATACATCCGAATCCGAGAGCAGATACTTTAAAGTCAAGATTGCCTAATTTTCTGTATTGCATATTAACCTCCCAAAATAATAATTTTTATTAGTATAGCACAATTAATAAATTTATTATTTTATGAACTTTAAAATAATTATTTATTGAATATACAGTTTGTTTTAAAGTGATTTATTATAAAAAAATTTCTAGGATTTAAAATATGCACATAGTTTCAGCCAATTGAAAAGACCGCTGACTTTGTCAGCGGTCTTTTCAATGCATTGTGGTTTTTATATTATTTTATGATAATGGCTTAATTATTATTTTTTCCCTTTATTGTTAGTATTTGCATTATCGTTTTGGTTTCCATTGCTTTGGTTTTGCGTCTGCTCCTGAATTTGTTCTCCGTCATCCGAACCGTCATGGCTTCCTTTATTTGTCTTATATCTGCTCATCAGTTCTTTTATTGATTGAGCCGCGTTAACATCATTAACTTCTTCTTTAAGAAGATGAGTAATTATATTATATTTACCGGGCGTTATGTTCCACTGCTTTGCGTTTTGAACCATCTCATATCCTATCCCTCTGCTGTCAACATCCGCATTTATTCCTTCATCTGTTACTTCATCTTGAGCGGCGTCTTTTAATCTTTGCGCAAGCTGCTGCGCTTTTGCGTTATTTTTGGACGACGCAGCGATTATAATATTGTTATTTTGAATAAAATATCCTTTTTCCTTAATGCGCTCAATCGCATTGCATAGCGCTGTTTCTATGCCTTTGTTTTTTAAATCAAGATCTTGTATTATTTGTACGGCGTCCTGGTTAACTCCTTCAACACCGATTACTTTTTCAAATAAATTTACTTTTAAAAGTATTCCGGGATTAACATCCAAACTTACATAATAATATGGTGTTTCATACGCAGCGACTCCGACACTTGCAATCATGAAAAACATGGCTGCTGCAACTGCTACTTTTAGTTTTTTAGCTAAGGATTTTTCCCTAACAATTACGACATCACCAATAGAATAATTTTTATTTCTCTTTATCACTACGGTGCCGTCGTCTTTTAAGAATGCGGCATTTTCACCCTTTATTTCAACTACTACTGATTTCATCGATATTTCACACCTTCCCGCAAACAGTTTAAGTATTGCGCAATACCCATATATTCACCGGCAAATATTTCAACTGCTGCTATTATATACTTACGGTGTCTTTCCAAAATTTTTCGGGGTATGTTTGCCTCAACAGTTATGATTTTTATCGGTAATTGCTTATTGCTTCTCATCTCTTGAATTAAAGAAGGGTTGTCCAATAAATAATTAACGGCTGCCTTGCATGACAATTTTGTTTTTTCCGCCTTCGGAGAGCATTTTGCAAGATCAATAAAAGAAAAACCATATTTTTTCAGTATTTTTGATATCGCATCAATTTCTAATTTAAGCATATTATCATTTTCTGTATAAATTGCATTTTCCTCTATTTCTTCAATGCCGACTTCTGCTGAGTATTTCCCTTTAGCTCTGTAATAATCGATAATATTCCTGTTTATTATCAGCTCCGCGAATGAATAAAATGTGCCTTTGCTATAATCATATTTATTTATAGCGTCATAGAACGCATAAAGCGCAACAGAATATTCATCATCTTCTTTGCAAATATAGCGCTTTGCCGTTTTAGATGCTGTTTTAAGTATAAAAAAATCATGCTTTGCAATAAATTCATCCAATTGCTGCGAGTCTCTTGTCAAAAACTCAGCTGTCCTGTCAATTTCCCGCACTTTTATCCTCCAAAGTCTTAGTGAAATTTATATTAATATAAAAAATTACGATATAACATACGTATTTTTTGGTGTATACTTTTAAAAATTATTAATAAATAAAAATATTTATTATTTTTATTATGTTAAATCAATTTTTGCGTTTTCTGCCTGCTTTTCTTGCAAATATCTTGGAATGTCATATAGTTTGTCATCTTTTACAAATTTAGCACCCGTTTGCCTGAAGATAAAGCTTATATCTGCATTTATGCATTGGCTTCGAATATTTAAAACCCAATCATAATTGCAAACTCTGGCATTTGGTCCGCTTTCTCCGCCGACGCTTACATAATCGACCCATGTTCCTAAGTATTTGCTCATATCAATATCTTCTAAAAGAGGTTCGCAGATAACAAATTTATGGTTGCAAGGAAAGTTCTTGAATATGGGAAGTCTGATGTCTGCTTGCTTTTGGTTTTCAACTGTGCAGCCTACAGTAACATTTTTATATCCGCTGCCCCAGTTTTCAGGAAGGCAATCTATTGCCCTTGCAATTCTTTTGGTTATAATGATAAAATGCACATCACATCTTTTATAAATCATCTGCCACGCTTCGCCGCGCCAATTATCCGCTTGTTCTATAAAAAAATCGCTTGTCATGCATGCGTATACAACTTCACCGCTGCTGATTTTGTATTTTTTTTCTTTATTAAGCTTGATCGGTTCATTAAAAGCAGATGTTTTTACAACTACGGAAGCGTCGCGTCCGACTAAGTTATCCCTTCTGTATACATAGAAGTTTTGGCATCCTTCAGAATATTTTATGCATCCGTGCCAAGGATTCCATATAGTCATACATCTCTCCGATAAAAGAATAAATATAATTATAACACATTAATATCTTTTGCAAATTTCCAATAATTGCGCAAAATAAAAGCCGCCGTTTATGTGGCAGCCTCCATTATCTTATTTATACATTAAATCGTATAAATCCACTCTTCTGTCTCTGAATACATTTATAGTGTTTCTTATATTTTCTATAATGCTTAAGTCAGCTTCTGCGGTTATTATCTCTTCTTTTTCTCCGCCTTTGGCAAGTACAACGCCCCAAGGATCTATTATCGCCGCGTTACCTCCGTATTGAATATTATCCGCTTTAGCCGTTGAGTTTACGCAGGCTATAAATATTTGATTTTCTATTGCTCTTGCCTGATTAAGTACGTTCCAGTGATTAACTCTTATGTCAGGCCATGCAGCGGGAATAAACAGCACTTTAACACCTTTTAAAGCAAGTGTTCTTACCAGCTCAGGAAAACGAACGTCATAGCATATTATTATTCCGCAAAGAATGTAATGCCCCCCTTTGTCAAGACACGATTTCTGGCCTGACAAGTAATTTCCTTTCCTGATTTTTCAGCTCACTTGGGTGAGCGGTTGACTAGTTCTGTAGTAATTGGCAGGGACCTCACCACCGATCGAAGAGTGCGGTC
>JAAZOI010000041.1 GCA_012797825.1 Eubacteriaceae bacterium
AATCAGCGCACGCGCTACGGCCGCTCTTTGTTTCTGACCGCCCGAAACTTCATAAGGATACTTTGATAAAATATCGCTTATGTCTAACTTAGCGGCAATGGGTTTAAGACGTTTGTTCATTTCATCATAAGGCTTGCCGCAAAGCACCAGAGGTAAAAAGATATTGTCCTGAATGGAAAACGTATCAAGCAAATTGAAATCCTGAAAAACAAAGCCCAGATTATCGCGGCGGAATGAGGATATTTCTTTTTCGCTTATTGAAACTATATTTTGCCCGTTCAATAAGACTTCACCGCTTGTAGGTTTGTCAAGAGACGCGATAATGTTTAACAATGTAGTTTTTCCTGAGCCGCTTTCGCCCATTATTGAAACATACTCGCCTTTTTCCACAGAAAAAGATACATTGGATAAAGCCTGAACTTTAGAAGAGCCAAAACGCGTGGTGTATATTTTTTTTAAATTATTTATCTCTAAGACAGTCATTTTATTTCTCCTTTAATATTATTACACCACTGATTTTATAAAAAAAACAAATGCGCTGCCATAACTACGGCTTACATTTGGATACTGCCAGCTTACATTTTTGTAAGGTTTATCAAATGTTTTGTGAATTAAGCTTTATTCTTACTTCCGTTCCTTCTGTTATGCGAGAATTTATTGATATGGTATGCCCCAGTTTTAGCAGTATTCTTTTGCAGAGATACAGGCCTATTCCTGTCGATTTTTTATCGTATCTGCCATTATAACCGGTAAAACCTTTTTCGAAAACTCTTGGAAGGTCTTCTTCTGATATACCGATGCCGGTATCTTTTATAACAAGGGTATTCTCATTTTCAAAGTAAATTGAGATGAAGCCTTCTTTTGTGTATTTAAGTGAATTAGAAAGTATCTGGTCAATTACAAAAGAAAGCCATTTTTCATCAGTAAGCGCTGTTAATGATGTTTCTTCCATATTGAGATTGATTTTCTTTTTTATAAATAAATGAGCGTATTTGCGAACAGATTGTTTTACTATATCAAAGATATCGTACTTTTTTAAGACAAAATCAGTTGTGTCACTGTCAAGACGCAGATATGATAACACCATTTCAACATACTGCTCGATTTTTTGAAGCTGATCTTTTAGCTCAGCGTTATCTTTGTTACTATCTGATTGAATAAGCAGCCTCATAGCGGCTATAGGCGTTTTAATTTGATGCGCCCAAAGAGTATAGTATTCAATCATATCGCTCATGGACCTGTCCTTAGCGGAAAGCAGCGATAATTTATCGTCATGAATTAATTTTATTAAAGCTGTATAATCTTTTTCTATAAGACCGTATGGAGACGGAAGATTTTCCACACTTAGCGTTATTTGATTTTTTATATCTATAAGCAGTTTATGCTTTTTATAAAAGCGCCATAAATCAAATGCCATAAATATAACAGCAATAAAAATACATAAGATAGACGCATACAAGATATTTGATAAAGAGAGATTGCTTAAATATGAAATAACTGCAAATATTAGTGTAAAAATAATAAAGAATAGTATGCTTTTAATATGAATAAAAAGATATTCAAAAATCAGCCTTATAAATTTTACATTCATTATTTACTCCACAATATAACCAAGCCCTTTTTTTGTGTTTATAAAATCAGTAAGAGCGGCGTCTTCAAGTTTTTTTCTAAGTCGCGTTATATTTACCGTTAATGTATTGTCATCTATAAAAACATCGGTTTCCCAAAGGCATGTCATTATTGCATCGCGGCTTACTATGCTTCCTTTATTTTCCATTAAAAGTCTTAAAATTTTATATTCATTTTTTGATAATTCTATTTTGCTGCCGTTATAAGAAAGAGTATTATCGGCAGTATTTAATATTGCGCCCTTATGTTCAAAAATTTTTACATGACCCGTAAAATCGTAAGCGCGCCGCAGCATAGCCTGAATTTTAGCTGTAAGGACGTTTATATCAAAAGGTTTGGCGATAAAGTCGTCAGCGCCCATATTCATAGCCATGACGATATTCATATTATCCGATGAAGAAGATATAAATATTATAGGAACTTTTGATGTTTTGCGAATTTCACAGCACCAATAGTATCCGTTATATACAGGCAGAGAGATATCAAGTAAAACCAGATGAGGGTTAAAATCGGCAAATTCGTGCAGTACATTGCCGAAGTCATTTATGCATTCTGCTATGCATCCCCATGATTGAATATGTTTTTTTACAGTTTCGGCTATAACATCATCGTCTTCAATAATTAATATTTTGTACATATAAGTCCTTTTAAATTTTTTTATTATTATAACACGCAGCGGTAAACAATAAAAGATTTGCGGTATAAAGATATATTGTCCAGCTTCGATTAAGTAAAATTTAAATTACTTTTTACAACAAATTAAGAAAAATATAATTATTTCTTGATATTGATTGATTATAAAAATATAATAATATTCAGTAAACGAAAAGGATTTCATAAAATGTCACAGAATTGTTAGGATTTATTCAACAATGTCTATTAGCATTTAAGTCAGGAGTATTTATGAACAATAATGAAAAAGCATTAAAAAAATCAAGACTGTCATGGTATTTTTATGACTTCGGGAATTCGGCATATGCTTCAGTTATTTTACTTGCTGTATATTCCGCATATTTCAAAAATGTGGTAGTGGGGGGAGCTGAAGGTGTAATGCCCCCCTTTGTCAAGACACGATTTCTGGCCTGACAAGTAATTTCCTTTCCTGATTTTTCAGCTCACTTGGGTGAGCGGTTGACTAGTTCTGTAGTAATTGGCAGGGACCTCACCACCGATCGAAGAGTGCGGTC
>JAAZOI010000042.1 GCA_012797825.1 Eubacteriaceae bacterium
CGCATAGTAATTATGGATAAAGGTAAAACAATAGCCTGCGGAACTAACGACGAGCTTAAAAGTATGATTAAATCGGGGGAGAAAATTACAATAGAAATATTTGATTATAACGCGAAAATTCTCTCAGATTTGAAAAATATGAAAAATATTGTATCGTGTGAGTTTTCTGATAATCATTTGGTAGTAAAATCCATGCGCGGTGAAAATAATCTTATGGTTTTACTTGAATACTTAAAAGCAAATAATATAGCTTTCGGTAAAATTTATTCCGAACCGCCTACATTAAATGACGTATTCTTGGAAATAACCGGCAAAGAGCTAAGAGATTAGGAGGCAGCTATGTTTACTCATATTTATTTATATAAGCTAAAAAATATTATAAGAGACAGAAACTTAATGTTTTGGACTCTGATGTTTCCGATAATTTTAAGCGTGCTGTTTTGGATGGCTTTTTCAAATCTTACAAAAGGCGAAGTTTTTCACGATATTAAAATAGCTGTTATAAATGATACTGCTTATAAGGAAAATGTAAATTTTGATAAAGCCTTATCTTATGTATCAGCAGATAATGAAGATAAACTATTTGATGTTACTTATACTACAATGGATAACGCAAAAAAACTGCTTAAAGATAATCAGATAGAAGGATATATTTATTTTGATGACGGATTGAATCTTACCGTTAAGACCTCAGGCATTAATGAAAGCATCATAAAAGAATTTTTAGATTATTATGTGCAGACAACTTCGACCGCAACAACGATAATGGCTAAAAATCCTTCGGTTCACAGCAGCCTTGCAAAAGATTTATCGAATAAAGTACAATATCTTAATGAAGTGCCTGCAGGCAGCGCAAATCCGGATACTGTTGTTTACTATTTCTACACTTTAATAGCGATGACATGCCTGTACGGAAGTTTTTGGGGGCAAAAAGAAGTATCTGATATTCAGGCTAATCAGTCCTATGTAGGGGCTAGAGTAAACATAGCTCCCACGCATAAACTGAAAGTATTCTCAATATCAATGCTTGCTGCAGTTACAATCCAGCTAATTGAAATATTCGTTCTGCTATTGTTTTTAATATTTATATTAAAGATTGATTTCGGCAGACAGATAGGATACATCGTATTAACATGCTTTGCGGGCACACTTACAGGCGTATCATTCGGCGCATTTGTATCATCTTGTATAACAAAAAAAGAAGGCATAAAAATCGCGGTGCTAATAGGCGGCAGTATGATAATGTCGTTTTTATCGGGCATGATGTATGCCGGAATAAAAACTCTAATAAGCAGAAACTTACCTGTGCTTTCATATATAAACCCCGCGAATTTAATAGCAGATTCATTTTACTCATTATATTATTACAGCGGATATTCTCATTACTTTTTAAACACAGCCCTTCTTTGCGCGTTTACCCTGCTGTTCAGCTTTTTGACTTACATTACATTAAGGAGGCAAAAATATGCAAGTATTTAAAGTATTCTTTAAATTAATAAAAAGAAATTTCGGCGAGATTTTATTATATTTAATAATATTTCTTATATTAGCCGTAGTTTTAAGTTCAGTTAACACAGGAAGTCAATATTCAGGATTTAATCAGACTAAAAGCAGAATAGTTTTTATTAATAATGATGAAAATTCAGCTATTGTTGACGGGCTCGAAGATTATCTTGCCAAAAATGCAGTTATTGTGGATATGAAAGATGACAGCAGAACGCTGCAGGACGCTTTATTTTATAGAGATATTGAATATATTGTAAAAGTACCTATGGGTTTTTCTGAAAAATTTTATAAGGGCAGCGACGCAAAACTTGAGATAACAAAAATCCCCGATTCAATTTCAGGGGTATATATGGACAATATGATAGACAAATATCTCAACACAGCAAGAATTTACGTAAATAACATGAAAAACATATCAGATGAAGAACTTATTTCATATATACAAAAAGATCTTTCACAAACAGCTAATGTAAATTTAAGCAGCGCAAATACCGTTAAAGAAAAAGATTTTTCATATTATTACAATTATTCGGCTTACTCATTGTCTGCAATACTTATTCTGGGAGTATGCAGCGTAATGCTGGTATTTAATAAGCTGGATTTAAAGCGAAGAAACCTATGCTCCCCGGTAAAAGGCAGAAGCATAAACCTTCAGCTGATTTTAGGTAATTTGGTATTCGCTTTCGGTGCGTGGTTTATTGTAGTAATTGTAAGTATGCTGCTTTACAAAAAAGATATGTTTACATTAAACGGTATTCTTATGATCTTAAATTCCTTTATATTCACAATAGCCACTTTAAGCATCAGCTTTTTAATCTCTAATATAATTAAAAGCAGACCCGCAATGTCGGCGGCGGCGAATGTTGTCGCTCTTGGCAGCAGTTTTATAAGCGGAGTATTTGTGCCTCAGTATCTGCTCAGCGCCAAGGTGCTTACAATAGCGAGCTTTACGCCGACATATTGGTACGTAAAAGCCAACATCATAATTTCATCGCTCTCCCAATTTAATGCGCAGAGCTTAAAACCTGTTTTTACAAATATGCTTATAGTTTTCGCTTTCGCTGTGGCTGTACTTGCAATAACATTAGTAGTTATGAAACAAAGAAAAACAGTTTCATGATAATATTAAAATAAGAAACCGGTGCATTAGCTTTGCATCGGTTTTCTTTTATACAAAATGTCATATATTCCTAAACTTAAAAACCGCTAATATTTTTTTTATAATTCTCAAGAACCTGAGTATATTTTTTGCCTGTCAATCTAAAATAAATTTCTGCAATAACAGATATACCGGCAGTAACGCAGACGAAAAGCATGGCTATTATAATCCAAAGCCTCGCCCAATCCGTATGGTACGTAAAAAACATTAAAAACAATCCTGTTAAAACTAAGGATAAAATCAAAACAAAGCAAATCAGCCGTATCCAGTAACGCAGTTTTTTTAAAACAGCGTCAGTAAAAATCAGATACCACAGAATAGTTATTGAAAGCGCTAAAATAATACCTTGCAAAACAAAGATAGCCGGAATAGTATAATTGAATTGTTCGTGCATAACTATTGAATACAGCCACCCTGCGGCAATATATGCAAGTATTAATCCTGTAAATATCATTGAAGCAAATGATTTTATATAAAACAAAAAACTGATAAATTTTTTCATTATAAGTTCAACCTTTCTTTAAGTTCTTTTGCATATTTTCTTGAGACTATAAGTTTTTCACCGTTTTGCAATGTGACTTCTATCCGTCCGCCGAAATCAGGACAAAGCGATGAAATTTTAGCAATATTTACAATCTGCGATTTGGAGCTTCTGAAAAAACCCATACCCGACAAACGCTCTTCTATTTCATAAAGTTTAAGCGCGGTTTCATAAACATTATCCATAGTATAAATGAAACTTGTTTTATCAACCGAGTCAAAATATAGCGCATCTTTAAAATCAATTATATGAGTTTTGCCGCCTTTATTGCCGATAAGCTTTTTATCAAAACTGCGCAATATTGATACCATTTTTAATATCTCTTCATTTGCAGAATGACAGTTTATTATAATTTCGGTTTCAGAAAACCCTTCGTTAATGGTAACTTTCAAGCAATCACCTCATTTCGTGCAGCTGCAGCTATAATATACTTCATTTTTATTTATATATCAACTCGAGTCAGTACTAATAAAATGCATCTTGGTTAAACGCTGATGCATAAATATAATTTTGCCCGTAATCATACAAATTAAATTAAAACATAACGTAACAAAAAAATTACCGGCAATGCCGGTATTCATTTTATATCTCTAAAAATTTATTCATTAAACTACATTATTCCTTTTAATTTTTGCTTTATACATATTCCTATCTGCTCTGGATATCAGGTTGTCCGCATCTTCAATCGCGCCGCAATCGTAAGCTGCTATTCCGAAGCTTGCCGTAACATTTATTTCAAAAGAACCCTGCTTTATTGTAACGCATTCAATTTTGCTTCTGAGTCTTTGGGCGATATTTACCGCTTCGTCAAAAGAAGTTTCAGGAAGGCATATTACAAATTCATCTCCGCCATAGCGTCCTAAAATATCTTTTGCCCTTATTCCTTCTCTCAAAATCTGTGATACTCTTTTAAGAACTATGTCGCCTGCAAGGTGTCCGTATGTATCGTTTATATATTTAAACCTGTCTATGTCTATCATCATCAGGCTTGTAGGAACTTGAAAGTTTTTCGATTTTCTTATTTCCAGTTCCAGTTAATCCAAAAATGCTCTGCGGTTATATACGCTTGTTAAATAGTCATAATTTGCGTACAGTTCCATCTGGCTCGCTATAATGCTTTCATTATCTTGCGCTTTTTTATAAACCGTCATATCGCGGATAATGTTAATTATCCACACTTCATTGTTCTCGTCCTTAATAACCGCCGTTGTGTAATCTACAGGAAAAACGCTCCCGTCTTTTCGTACGCCGTTAAACTGTGCTCTTGCTTTTCCGTTTAAAGCTCTTTCCTCCAACGCCGCCTTAAAATAAGGATTATCTTTATCTTCAATTCCGTCTCTGCCAATCTCGCAAATTTCTTCTTCGCTTCTCTGAAACATTTCGCACGCGGCAGGGTTGGCACGGAATATACTGCCGTCGGGTCTTGCCAGCAATATCGCGTCATAACAATTCTTAAATATAAACTCATAATAATCCTTGTTTGATAACGTTTTCAATGCCTCACCTTTATTTATAATGAACGGCAGATAAATTTTATATTTTTTCATTATAATTATTAATATTATACTTAAATATTGCCAATAGGGCAAATAAATTTAATTTTACTATGAATACAATAAAATAATATGTTTATATTTGTTATGCAAGACTATTTAAGCTTAAAAACGCTCGATTGTTTAAAAACTGCTAAAATGCTAAAATAATTACATATATTGTTTCAGCAATTCAAGTCAAGAAATTTCTCAATCTCTGATATATAGTAAAACACGAGGTGGAAAATGAGTCAGGCACAGATAATAATGGCGGTACAGAAAATGCAGGAATACATAGAAGACCATATCGGTGATGAAATCACGCTCAAACAGCTAAGCTGCGCGTGCGCTTATTCGCCGTGGCATGCCGCGAGAATTTTTAAAGACGTTACCGGCAAAACCCCGTTTGAATACATAAGAGCATTAAGGTTAAGCAAGGCAGCAATTTCTTTGCGGGATGAAGACAGCAGAATAATTGACGTCGCACTTGATTTTGTTTTTGATTCGCACGAAGGTTTTACGCGCGCTTTTTCAAAGCAGTTCGGTATTGCTCCCAAAAAGTACAGCGACACCACACCGCCCGTGCAATTATTTATGCCTTACAAAGTATATGACACCTACAAAATTTTAAACAGAGGAGAATATAAGATGAGCGAAGAGAAGAAAACCAAGACGATATTTGTTCAGGTCATACAGCGTCCCGAAAGGAAAGTTTTAATAAAGAGAGGCATTACAGCTGAAGAATACTTTAAATACTGCGAGGAGGTTGGATGCGACATTTGGGCGCTGCTTACAAGCGTAAAAGAGGCGCTTTACGAGCCTGTGGGTATGTGGCTTCCGAAGCATTTAATTAAAGAAGGCACATCGAGGTATATTCAGGGAGTGGAGCTTCCATTAGATTATAGCAATAGCGTGCCCGAAGGATACGAGCTTATAGACCTTCCGCCGTGTAACATGATGGTATTTCAGGGCGAGCCTTATAATGACGATGATTTTATGGATGCTATAAAAGAGGTTGAGAGCCATATTGATGCGTTTGATCCGTCGGTATACGGGTATGAGTGGGATGACGAGGGCGCGACTAGGTTTCAGCTTGCACCGATGGGATACAGAGGGTATATTGAGGCGAGAGCAGTAAAAGCTATAAAATAAAGCCTGCAAGATTGACATCAAAAGACATAAAAAAACTGCCTTTAACGGCAGTATTTTTATTGTTTATATAATTATATACTTCTTAGCGCGTCTATAGGATTTAGCCTGCTTGCTTTTCTTGCAGGCATATAGCCGAATATTATACCTATCGCCGCAGAAAAGCCCACCGCTAAAGTTATGGTTGATGCCGATATTGAAAAGCCTATTCCAATCAGCTTTGCGGCTACATACGCAATCAGAGACCCAAGCAAAAGCCCTATAA
>JAAZOI010000043.1 GCA_012797825.1 Eubacteriaceae bacterium
AAAGTTCGTTATAGTCGGGTGTTCTTAAATGGCGCGCCATGCGCAGATGAATTACAAAATCATCCATTATTTCCTGCGCCTGCAATTCTGTAAGCGCGCCTTCATCTAAATCGCGCTGAAAATATATATCCAGAAACGTACTTACTCTGCCAAGGCTCATTGCAGCGCCGTTTTGTTCTTTTATTGCGGCGAGGTATGCGAAATATGTCCATTGAACCGCTTGCTTTGCGTCTTGTGCGGGAAGTGATATATCATGTCCGTACATTGCAGCCATCTCTTTAAGATAGCCTAAAAATGTTATCTGCTGATAAAGCTCTTCAAGCAGTCGTATATTATCAGTATTTAATGAGACGTTTGCACCTAAGCGATCCTTATCTTTTTCTTTTTCTTCAATTAATTTATCAATGCCGTAAAGCGCCACTCTTCGATAGTCGCCTATTATTCTGCCTCTGCCGTAAGCGTCGGGAAGCCCTGTTATGATTCCGGTATGGCGCGCGGTTTTTATTTCCTCTGTATATGCTCTAAATACTCCGTCGTTATGGGTTGTTCTGTAGGTAAATTCATTTTCAACTTTTTCGGAAAGGGTGTATCCGTATTCCTCGCATGCTTTCCTTGTCATATTAAGTCCGCCGAAAGGGTTGACGCCTCTTTTCAGCGGACGCTCAGTCTGAATTCCTACAATTATTTCATTTTCTTTATCAAGGTATCCCGGTCTGTAACTTTTTAAGGAGCTGACATGATCGGTATCAATGTCAAGCACTCCTCCGAAAGATCGTTCAAGTTCCATTAAACCTGATAGTTTTGACATTAAATTATTTGTTCTTTGTGTAGGCTTTTCTAAAAAATCGGGTTCTTTTTCGTAAGGCGTGTAATTTGTCTGAATAAAGTTTCTTACATCAATGCTATTTTGCCATGTGCCAGTTTTGAAATTTCTCCATGCTTTAATTTCCATAATCAACATCTCCTTAGAATGATTTAAACATTCCGCGCCGCTCTTTCTTATGTAGTAATGCTTTAAAAAAAGCTAATTATACAATAAAAAAGAGCAACAGTTTCTTTCGAAATGTTGCCCAGACGGTCGGCTTATATGGCTTTTATTCCACTGTGGTTTGTTCCACCATTACCCGTCAGTAATAAAAGCATTATTTTTATACGATAATTTTATTCTATCAATTTTTATATGTCAAGAAAAATTATTATAAGCATCATACAAATACATATGCAATCGCTGTCAAAATATGTCGTCAAAAGGTCGGCTTTAATCTGTAAATATAGCTCGATAAGCATTTGAAACATGAACATTTTGTTTTGCGCGGAATATTAATGAAGCGTAAGCTAAAACATTGTTAAAGATTTTAAATATCATATGGATGGGGGGAGTTCATATGAATTTTATGATATTTGGGAAAGATCTTCGATACAATTATTTGTCTGAATTATTGCAAAAATCAGGCTGGAAGGAAAACCAAAGAGAAGAGCTGCCGGATAACAGAGCCGATTTGTTAATTCTCAGTCCGAGCGAATCTGTTTTAACATATATAAATGCTTCTAAACCGGGGGCATTGATTTTCGGCGGGAAAAATGCGTCGAAAAATGAAATAGAAGCGGCAGGAAGAGTAAAGTTTGAACAAAGCAATAAATTCAAAATAAAAAATTCGATAGCAACGGCGGAAGGCGCGCTGTGCATT
>JAAZOI010000044.1 GCA_012797825.1 Eubacteriaceae bacterium
ATCTCACAAGGATGCGAATACGGCAGCGTTATGGATCTGAACAATTCTGCAGATGACCTTACGCAGGCGAAAGCGCTGATATTGCAATATTTCGGCGCGGACGACATAATGCTTCAAAGCCTTATGCAAAGAGACTGCCTGAACCTAAGGGCGCAAATGGTTTTATACCTAAAGCAGCATACTAACTTATCTATAAGAAAAATTGCCGAAGTACTGAATTTAAACAGGGGCATTGTATATAAAATAATTTGCGATAACATCAAGGATTAAGGAGAAAAAATTATGTTGTGCAGCAAATGCAAAAAAAGAGAAGCGGTTGTGTTTTTGACCATAGTGGAAGAAACCGGAGAAAAAACCCAACTGAATTTATGCGAAGTATGCGCTAAAGAAAGCGTGCTGAACAGTTATATGTTCGACAACTTTATAAGCGCGTTGTTTAATATAGAAAGTGAACAGAACGAGGAAAAAGCTGTAGGCATTACCTCTGTCATAAAATGCCCCAAATGCGGCCTTACGTATGATGAGCTTATGAAATGCGGCAAAACGGGATGCGATAAGTGCTATGAGAATTTTTCATCCGTTATAATGCCTATTGTAAAAAGAATACACGGCAAAGAACAGCATATGGGAAAAGTAATAAAATCCAAGCAGTTTGACATGATAAAGAAGCAGGAAATTTCCCGCCTGCAGGCTAAGCTTGAAGAAGCTGTGCAGAGTGAAAATTACGAAAAAGCCGCGGAATACCGCGATATGATAAAAGCATATACCCAATAAGAGGGAGGTGTTGCTATGGTTTGGAAAGCAGGAGACAATTTTGACATTGCTATAAGCACGAGAGTGAGAATTGCGAGAAATTTTAAGGACACAATTTTTCCCAACAGAGCGGCGGATACCGCCCTTGAAAACGTGTGTCTTGAAGTGTGCAAAGCCGTTATTAACTCCAACAGCTATATCAGCAATGAATTTGATTATATATATATGGGCAATTTAAGCGACGCGGAAAAAGAAAAGCTTATAGAAAAGCATCTTATAAGCCCGAACCTTACGAACAGAAAGTCAGCCGCAGGCGCGCTTATAAACAAGAGCGAGCAAATAAGCATTATGATAAACGAGGAAGACCATATAAGAATACAATGCATTCTTCCGGGACTTTCACTTGAGGACGCATACGACATGGCTGATAAAATCGACGACCTGCTCGAGGAAAACATTACTTTCGCCTTTGACGACAAACTGGGATACTTAACAGCCTGCCCCACAAATTTAGGCACAGGTGTAAGAATGTCGGTTATGCTTCATCTGCCCGCAATGGCGCTTACGAACAATATAACAAGCGTGCTTAGAACAGCGGGAAGATACGGCCTTACAATAAGGGGAATATACGGCGAAGGCACGGAAAGCATGGGAGATTTATACCAGATATCTAACCAGAACTCACTGGGAATGACCGAGAAGGAAATACTACTAAATGTTAAAGCCGTTACAAAAGGCGTAATAAAGCGGGAGAGAGAACTTCGCAAGATGCTGTTTGAGAATGACAATCCCGCTATTAAAGACAAAATAATGCGCTCGTACGGCGTTTTGAAATACGCGGAAAAAATTGATATAAGAGAATCCATGCAGCTTTTATCGGTTATACGCTTAGGCGCGGACATGGGAATTATAAAAGATTTGGAAATAGAAAAAATAAACATGCTGATAAAAAACATACACCCCGCGCTTCTTGCCGATGTTATTGAAATTGACGAAGAAAAAATGAACATCGACATAAAAAGAGCGGAATATATAAAAAGCGTTTTGAACAGTTAAAGGAGGGAATGAAATATGTCTATATTCGGAAAATTTACTCAAAAAGCACAGCAGGCTTTAATGTATGCCAGAGATGAGGCTATAAACCTCGGCCATAATTATATAGGAACCGAGCATCTGCTTTTAGGCATTTTAATGCAGGGCGACACGATAGCCGCCGAAGTGCTTGACAACATGGGAATTGATGAGGAAAACATAAGATACAATATGTTAAACGTAGTAGGAGAAGGCACGGGCGCGGCGGTTCAGCTTATGGACTATACACCCAGAATGAAAAAAGTGCTTGAAGAAAGCATAGTAATTGCCAACGAATTAAACCAAGGCTTTGTGGGAAGCGAACACCTGCTTTTAGGGCTGCTTAAAGAAGGCGGCGGAGTTGCGGCTAATATACTTTTAAGCGAAGGAATTGATTTTGAGAAAATAAAAAAAGAGATAACGGACGTTATGTCAAACTCGGCTTCAAACAAGCAGTTCAACCAGTCGGCAGCATCGGACGGCAATACTAAAAACATTGAGAAATATGGCACTGACCTTACAAAGCTTGCGGAAGAAGGAAGATTAGACCCCGTTATAGGAAGGGAAAAAGAAATCGAGAGAGTAATTCAGATACTTTCAAGAAGGACAAAAAACAATCCGTGCTTGATAGGCGAGCCTGGCGTCGGCAAAACCGCCGTTGCAGAAGGGCTTGCCCAAAGAATGGTTGAAGGCAATGTGCCGGAGACTATTAAAAACAAACGGCTCATAACACTTGATTTACCCAGCATGATTGCGGGAGCGAAATACAGAGGCGAGTTTGAGGAAAGGCTGAAAAGCGTTATTGAGGAAATAAAGGCAAGCAAAAACATTATTTTGTTTATTGATGAGATACACACTATAATAGGCGCGGGTGCGGCTGAAGGCGCGGTTGACGCGGCCAATATATTAAAACCCGCTTTAGCCAGAGGCGAAATGCAGACAATAGGCGCGACGACTATTGACGAATACAGAAAACACATAGAAAAAGACGCCGCGTTTGAGAGACGTTTCCAGACAGTTGAAGTAGGCGAGCCGAGCGTTGACGAGGCTATACAGATATTGTTCGGACTGCGCGACAGATACGAAGCTCACCATAAAATAAAAATATCGGACGACGCGATACGCGCGGCGGTTAACTTATCGCACAGGTATATAAACGACAGATACCTGCCGGATAAAGCAATAGACTTAATGGATGAAGCGGCATCCAAAATAAAAATGAACCTGTTTACGGCTCCGCCGCAGATAAACACGCTTGAGAAAGACCTTGAAAAACTGAACAAGGAAAAAGAAGAAGCGGTTGCAATGCAGGATTATGAAAAAGCCGCTAAAGTCCGCGATGAAATTAAAAACATTAAGGAAAAACTTGCGGATATTAAGAAAAAGTGGTCGGATACTAACACGGCAAGTTTTAGTTCCAGCGTAGAAGTCAAAGACATAGAAAAAGTGGTTTCGGACTGGACAAATATACCCATTGAAAAAATTGCCAAAGAAGAGACGGAAAGACTGCTGCACATGGAAGACATTTTGCACAAGAGAGTGGTAGGTCAGGAAGAAGCGATAAGCGCGCTTTCAAGAGCTATAAGACGTTCGCGCGTAGGGCTTAAAGACCCTAAACGCCCTATTGGCTCGTTTATATTCTTAGGTACTACGGGGGTTGGCAAAACCGAGCTTTGCAAAGCCCTTGCGGAAGTGATGTTCGGGGACGAAAACTCCGTTATAAGAATAGACATGAGCGAATATATGGAAAAACACGCTGTGTCAAGACTCATAGGCTCGCCTCCGGGATATGTGGGATATGACGAAGGCGGTCAGCTTACGGAAAAAGTAAGAAGAAAACCGTACAGTGTTATACTGCTTGACGAAGTTGAAAAAGCTCACCCCGACGTTTTGAACATTCTATTACAGATAATGGAAGACGGAAGACTTACAGACGGCAAAGGCAAAACGGTAGACTTCAGAAATACCATAATAGTAATGACTTCAAACATAGGCGCAAGCATGATTAAAAAATCTGCAATTCTCGGATTTGGAGGAACTAAAGACGAGAACTCAGGCGAATATGAAAAGATGAAAGAAACTGTTTTGGAAGAACTTAGAAAGGGCATTCGTCCCGAATTCTTAAACAGGCTGGATGAGATTATAGTATTCCATAAGTTAAGGGAAGAAGACATCAAGCAGATTATCGACATAATGCTCGGTCAGCTGACGAAGAGAATGAAAGAGCTTGAGCTTGACATTGAATTCACGGACGGCGTTAAGAACTTAATAGCGATGAAAGGCACAAACCTTGAGTACGGCGCAAGACCGCTTAGAAGAACTATTCAGAGCATGATTGAAGACAGAATAAGCGAGGCTATACTGCAGGGAGAGATTGATAAGGCGCATAAGATAACTGTGGACGCGCAGGATGATAAAGTGGTGTTTAAGCAGAACGATGTTGATAGAGCAGAAAAAATTGCTGTGGATGTGGAATAAATAAGTGATTAAAGAAAATAGGCTATGCCGTAAGGCATAGTCTTTTTTTATAGAGTCTTAGAATGCTTTAATATGACTTACTCTAACTTTTAGGCATAATATTGTAATTTTATCAACTGCTGCGTATAATATTAATGGAAGCGTAAGCATTACTGTCAATGATACCTTCACCTTGCGTATTGGTCTCAACAGGGCTGTAGCTTCCATTTATACTTATTTCGTTTTAGGGGGCTTCTGTCGCTTTACTTCCTGCAAATATATCGGAGGCAGGTTTAGTCTGACTTGTTTTTTATATGTTTAACAGTTTACACTTTTCTTAAACACCTTATTTTTCACTATTATTATTTGTTAGAAAGTGAATAAGATAAATTAAAACTAATACTTGCTGTAAGGCATAGTCTTTTTTGTTGATTAATCACATGTACTAATATATAATATATATATAAATATATGAAAAGGATATATAAAATGGGAATTTTTAATGGATTTAAAAAAAACAAATATGAAATGTATAGTGAAGAAGAATTAAATGCAATTGATAACCATATAGTAAAATTTTACGGCAAATATGAGACTGTTTTACATGAACTAGTTTCTACTGACATTCATGTGGATATAATTAAAATTTTGCCGAATGAAGAACGAAATTATATTACACTTGTTACAGAAGGTATGGGCGCACATAGTATGAATGTGCCCAAAAGTTTAAAAAATCAAGATATTGATCGCATAGAATTGGTGTGTTATTTGCCTGCTGATTGGGATATAGAAAGTAATGATGATATTTGGTATTGGCCGATTTCTTGTTTGAAAATGCTTGCAAGATTGCCTATATATGAAAATTCTTGGTTAGGCTTTGGTCATACAATTGGAGTAGCAGAAGGTGAAACGTTGGCTGAAAACACTAAACTTACTAATGTAATGCTTATAAAACCTGAAAACGTATCGGAAGACGCAACGTATTGCCTTCTTCCAAATGGGGAAAAGGTATTGTTTTATCAGATGATAGCGATTTATACAGAAGAATTTGAATTTATAGAAGAAAATGATTCAGATATATTTATAGAAAAAATGAAACAGCAAAATATTAGTTCGATTATTGATATAAATAGAAATTGCTGTCAATAGATGAAAAGGTGCAGAAACTATACCATATTAAACTAAACATAAAATAATTAAAAGGAATTAAAATATTGATAGATAAAACTAATATCAAGAATATATCAAAAATAATTGATAAATTAAAAGAACGTAGATTAAACGGCGAAGTTATTACTAAAAATGGAACGCTACTTATTTGCAAAGTTCCGCATATAGCTCCCGAAGCATGGCTTCATTCAATATATGAGGGATTATCAGATTATGAATTAAAAGAAGTTGAAAATAAATTAGGGAAAAAGCTGCCTGATGATTTATACCTGCTTTTAAAAGAAGTTAATGGAATGAATATTTTTTCTGATAGCATAAGCATATTCGGAAAAAGGATATCTTACGCAAGAGAAGGAGAAGAGTCTTTTCAGCCATATGATTTAGCGGATATGAATGAAGAACTCGATGGAATTATACCTGCAAATTGGATAGCGTTCGCAGGTTATAACTGGGACGGCTCTACAATGTATTATGATATAAACAATGATAATTCAGTTTTCATATGTGAACGTGATTCTAAAAACAAATTAAAAGTATGGAGCAATATATTTTCATGGTTAAGTGAAGAGGTCATACGATTATCAGATTTATATGATGAAAAAGGCATAGAGAAAGACGAAGATGTGCCAACCATACCGTATTAAACACTATTAATAATTTTATTATTTCCTTAATTACTTTTTATTGAATAATTGCATTATTTATTTTAATATTAATATTAAATATAACATCATTAGTATCGTAAAATCATATAAGCAAGGAGTATATTATGGCGCAAAACAGCGTAATTGTTTATTATTCGTGGGTGGGGAATACAGAAACAGCGGCAAAGGAAATACAAAGCCTTACGGGATTTGACATTCAGAAAATAGAGGAAAAGAAAGCAAGAAAATTCGGCACTATGATGAGCGCGGCAATGGGCGCGGTATTTGGCTTTAAAAGCGGCATAAAACCGATGGACTTTACTTTAAACGGATATGATAACGTATTTTTAGGAGTGCAAGTATGGGCGGGGAAAACTACTCCAGCCGTTAACAGCTATTTAGCTAAAGCATCTTTTAAAGATAAAAAAGTGTGGATGTTTATAACAATGGCTGACGATAAAACGCCGCAGAAATTTATTGACACAATAACCGCAAAAATAGAGAAAAAAGGCGGCAAAGTAATGGACGCTATGGCGGTTACCACCAAATGGGACCCGAAAGAAAATGTTGTAGTATCGGCCGATGATCTTAAAAGCGCGGTTAAAAACTGGATTGAGAATATAAAAATATAATTATTCCGCGCGTATGCGCGGTTTTTTTTTAGTTTATATTGATAACATTTAAAATATATACGGAATCAGTTTTTTGGTTTTTTTCTGAAGGTTAATATAATCTTGACCGAATTTTTCGGTAAGAATTGCTTCTTCGTTTTTTATTCTTATAATGATTAAAATAAAATACGGCAGAGCAATTATAATTAAACTTATTATATTGCCGTAACATATGCCGCATCCGATAAAAGACAGTATGCCGCCCGCATAAGCGGGATGCCTTATGTATTTGTAAAGCCCGTCGGTGATGAGCTTATGGTCTTCTCTTATTGTTACATTTACCGTAAAATATTGTTTTAATTTCGCGATTGCGGAAAGCCTTATAAATAAACCGAGCAAAATAACAATTATTCCTATTATCGGAAAGTATATAGAGTCATTGTATATGCCCCCGATATTGTAAAATTTTAATAACCAGCCTGCGGCTATGCCGACAATAAGACTGATTATAGTTATACCGTACAGCACTTTATAGCTTTTTTTATCCGCTTGTTCTTCATTTGCCGTCATGTTCTTTTTTATATAAAAGTCGCACGAGCCCCAGATGAATTGCACAATTATTATAATTATATCCGTTATATGCATATTCCACCTAATTTTAAAGTATTGCAATTTGTTTGTTCAATTATAAGCCCGCTTTTTTGTAATGTAAATAGAATAGCTTAAATACGCATGTAAGATTTAAATTATTTTTATTTATGCAATATTATTTCTTTTGCCAAACATAAATTATCGAATATAATATAAGCAATAATTAGTATACTAAAAAAGGAGAAAGAAATTATGTTTAATAAAGTTGACCATATGGGCCTAAGCGTAAAAGACCTTGAAGTATCGAGAAAGTTTTATGAAGAGCATTTCGGGTTTGAAAAATACTTTGAAATGGAAACAAAGATACCCGGAGTTGATAAAGTTTATTTTATTCGCTCTGGCGATATTGTAATTGAACTTGTACATATGGCCGCGGTAAATGACGGGTATCATTTATGCCTGCTTTCTGATAATTTTGATGCCGATTACGACAGGCTCGTAGCCGCGGGAATAGAAGTGATGACGCCTGTTCAACCCGCAAAACCGAGAATACCCGAAGAAGAAGGCCGTAAAAGAGCGATGTTTATAGGACCTGACGGTGAAAAGATAGAAATAAGAGGGTAGGGGATAATTAAACCGCATATAAAGTGCGGTTTTTTAATTGTTTGAATTAACTATGATTTTAGCGACCGCAATTATTATACATTTTATATGTTAATATTTATATTCATGCTATAATTAGTGCAATTATATTTATCTATATATAAAAAATTTACATTTAAGAACAGGGCGTACATAATGAAAAAATCAACACCGTTTTTAATGCCGCTTTTCAGAAGCGCACTATTTATCGCAGTAGGGTTATTATTTGCTGTATTAACAAAACAATCATTACAGCAGGCGAGCCGGTGGTGGACTGTATTATGTGTGCTTTGCAACATAATTACTATCCTTGTATTAATGGCTATCTGCAAGAGGGATGGTATTACATATAAGCAGCTTATCGGATATGAAAAAAAACAAAGCAAGATTAAATATATTCTGTTTATAATAGTCATAATGCTTTTAACAGGAATAGGCGGAATGTACGGTGCGGGATTTATGATTTATGGTCATATTCCCGTAATTATGGTTCAGCCTGTTCCAATCTGGATAGCGGCCGTAAATGTTATACTGCTTCCGCTTACCATAGTTTTTGCGGAGCTGCCTTTATATTTTGGATATTCAATTAACGGAATTGAAAAAGCTACGGGAAATAAAATATTGGCAATTGTGAATGCGATGTTTTTTTTACGCTTTGCAACATAGTTTTATCCCTCTGCTTTGGGACTTTAAATATATGCTGTTCAGATTCTTATCTTTTCTACCGTTATTGCTGATATTGGGAATTATTTATAATAAAAACAGAAAACTTCAGCCGCTGATGATCGGGCACGGTGTTATGGATTTAGCGACCGGAACGCAGATATTAATACTTTCCATATATCCCGCATTCTATGAAATGATGCAGAAAATGAGTTGAAGAGGTATTGCGCCTTAAATCAGCTCCATTTGTCAGTGTTTTTTTTATTAATGTTAAGTAATTGTAATAAATTCGTCCTCATCGTTATTTATTGAAACCAAGGAAAACGAAATATCAGCGCCGAATTCTTCTTTAAGGGAATTTAGAAACTCGGTTAAAAACGCAATATTTTCTCTTTCCTGCTCAAGTCTTGCTTTTACTTTGTTGTTGCGGCGCTGTTTAAGAGCGTCTATTATAATAATGCGCTTTGATGCCGCGAACTCTGATAGGCTTATAAGGATTTTACGCGCTTTTGCTGATACAAAAGCCACCGCGCTTATAATATGACTTGCGCACTTTACCGTAAAAACCCCAAAGCTGCTTAACGCTTTTTTTACATAACTGTCTATATCATACTCTTTTAGCAAAGCGGTTTTAATTTTTGGATACGCACGCCTTCCGCTTGCAACAGTTGATTTGAATAACTTCTTTACATAGTAATCAAAATCTACTTCTTTATGCAAAACAATTTTTATTTTCGGATATGCGCACTTTGTGCTTTCTATTATTGTTTTGAGAGATTTTTTCACATAGTAATCAAAATCAATTTCTTTATGCAAAACAATGTTTAATTTCGCGCACCCGCTTTTTGTGTTTTTTACAATAGATTTAAAAAACTTTTTTACATAAGAATCAATATCGTATTCTTTTTGTAACGCTATTTTTAATCGCGCGAGTGTATTTTCAGTTTTTAATTTATTTAAATTTTTCATTTACGCTCACCCAAACAGAGACTATTTTATGAATTATTAAAATACCCTATACTTATATATTTAAAGTTAAATTCCCAAATTCCGCATTTTTTATAAGTATTTTTTAATTTTTTTATAAGGGTTGCATTTGCAACATATTTATTTGAGTATGTTTTGTAATATTGAATTAACAATTTATGGAACGATATTTAACAAGGAGGCGGCTGATATGATAGAACAGGTATTTCATTATTCACTGGGCGATAACAAATCTATAGAAAAAATAATATTTGACGAAAACTTGAATTACATACACATGGTATTTCCTAAAGGCGGGGGCGCGCCCGAACACTACACGAACGGCAACGTGTATATGACGGTTTTACGCGGCGTTTTGTCTATAAAGTTAGGAGAGCAGGAAGCGCGCGATTACACGCGAGGCAGCATAATTAAAATTCCGCATAACACAAAAATGCTTATAAAAAACCCATACGAAGCCGTGCTAGAGCTGATAATAGTAAAAGCTCCCGCTCCCGAAGTGAAATAAAAGTATTTACGATAAATAAGACCGCACGTGAGTGCGGTTTTTTTGTTATCAATTTCAAAATATTATATGAAAAATAACTTCAATATTATATAATAAAAATGATTTATATTTAATTCTAATAAATTAAAAATTTCATAAACAATATATGAGGTGATAAGATGAGCATTAAAAAACTCGATATATGGAATCAATGGCACAAAATTATGTCGTTAGTGATTAAAGAAGGCAACCCGATAATAGATAATTACATATATTTATATGAACACGGCGATGACGGATTGCCCGCTGAAATGATTATGAAAATATACGATAATCACGGCGGAAGTATGGAAGAAGGAAAATATAAATTGCAAAATGATTGTTTAATAAATATGCTTTACTTTGCGGCTGTTAGAAATAACGCAGGCATTAAAGTGTTCGCTGTCGGCAATGAATTTGAAGTTACTGCCGAGGAATTGCAAAGCATGAAAGCAAATATTGATCAGCTTGATACAATAGCAGGATATAAGACTGAAAATTTTACTTTAGAGCAATTTGCCAAAGATTTTAAGGATCATACTATTTATCATTCAACTTTAGTGGGTGATAAAAAGAACGGAGACAGTGCTTTTTTCGCTTTAACGGACAACAACAAAGTTGTTTATTATCCTGTCTTTTTAACTTTAGAACATGTAAAAGAGTTTTTTGAACAGCAGGATAGAGGGGGGTATATGATTATACAGAATAATCTTAAGGATTTCCTATCAATGCTAGACAGTAACGAACATTTAAATAAATTGGGTGTTGTTATCGAACCTCTTTATAATTTTGCCGTAGGCATTCCGCCAAAGTTTAGAATTAAATGATAATAACTAAAAGAATATCTAAAAATAAAGGATACATATGAATATAAACGATAAATTGACAATAAGCTTTTTCTCGTCAAATGAAGAAAATTTGTTATACTGCACAGTTATTGATATCAACGAAGCTGATAATAACTTGTATTTAGCAGAATGCTATAATTTTTTTAAAGCAAACGATTTAATAGTAAAATACATAATTATTTATCTCAAGAATAGTAATAAAGCAGATTTATATTATATACACAAAAAAGAAACAGCAGGCTTTCAGCAAATTCAAGTTAATATCTCAAAATATATTAATGAAACAACATATATTGTGAGCGGCAAAATAAAAGAAATAAAAAACTTAAGAATAAATGACAAATTAAAAATAGGAGTAGCAGAGCCGTGGAATTTTACATCTTCAGACGGAGATAACACATTTTATTGCACAATTATTGATATTAACAATAATAAAAAAGGCAAGCCTCTATATTTGGCTAAAAATAATTCTGTTTTTAAAGTTGATAATTTTAAAGTAAATTATATAATTTTTTATGATAGAAATTATTTTGATTCAGTTAATATGCATTACATTAATGAAAATGATATACAAGATTTCCAAGAAATTCATAATAATACAAAAAAATATATTAACGATTCAACTTTTATAATAATAGGTACGATTATGGAAATAAAAAGAAAAATTGTGAAAGAATAAAAATATATATGAAACACTATTCGCAAATAATGGATATTTAAATTAGTAAAAAGGAATAATTATGAAAAAATTATTAAATGAAAGTATGAATTATGGGAAACCAATATTGCTTACTATAGTCTGTATTGCCATGCTTGGATATGTTATTTCAAATATAACAGATAATGGATTCCAACTAAAGTTCTTAGGCGTATTTGCTATTATTTTTATTACTTTTGCTATAACAATATTATTTTGGATTAATTATTTTATCAATAAAAAAAATAGGTCAGATGATAAAGAAGATTATGAGGAATTTAATAAAAAATAATAATATTTTATAGTAAAGTTGGATTATTAGTAAATGATAAATTATTGTGAACCAGAAATTCCTGAAATATATTGGATAAATAGCTTGACTTACAAGTGTGAGAATTGCGGAAATGTTTTTGAACTTACATTTACAAATGGTTATGATGTTATTAAACTTAAAGAGATAAATGGTGATGAAATAAGATGGCTTCCTACATACGGTAAAGGAGGCTATCTGGATTTAATAACAAAATTAATTCCTGAGCACTCTAAAGATGATGTGATAACTATGATTGAATCAAAGAAATTTATAAAGGAATTAAAGAAGTATTCTGAAAAAGGAAGTAACGGGCAGGGGTTTGATTTTAGCATTGCAAGGCATGAATGCATTAATTGTAAATCAAAAGAATTAAAGATATTAGATGAAAAAGTACTTATGAAACCAAAATTAACTTGGCTTAAAATATCTTGCGAACTAAAAAATCGATAAAATAAACTTTTCTTTAATTACCAGCAAAAAGGGAGCTAATAAGCTCCCTTTTTTTAAACCCTCATATTTATTAAAAAGACCTCTTGCCTTTTATTCGAAATTGTACGATTCTTCTTTCGCATTGATTAGCATTACCATCATATCATTGTACGGGGTGGGTATTCCGTGCTTTTTGCCCATAATACTAATAGCCCCGTTAATTCTTTCAACTTCCGTCTTGCGCTTTTTATCGGTGTCCTGCAGCATCGAGCAGCGGTTGTGACCGACTACTTTCGCTCCGTCTATGTAATATTTTCTGCTTATCTCATCCGCGTCAAGCTCAAAACCTTCGGCTTTAGCAACAGCGCAGCCTTCCGCAACAAGATCATGCGCTATAGCGTACGCCGATTTGCTTTCCGCTAAAAATCCGTTTCTGGTGCCGAGCAGAGCGGATACTCCGTTTATGCCTACGTTAACCATAAGCTTCTGCCAGATTGCCGCAAGCACGTTGTCATGCTTGTACGCTTCTATGCCCGCTTCGTTTAACAGGTCAACAACTATCTGCGCTTTCGCAAGATTACCGTCTTTTCTCGCGCCTATGTTAGTAGGTCCTATGCCTGCCTGGAACACATAACCCGGTCCGAGTACGGTCGCTCCCGACGCAGTCGCTCCGATTAGCAGGTTTTCTTTCTTAACATAGGGCAGAATGTCCTCGTCGTTGCCGTACCCGTTCTGCAGCGTAAGCGCTAAAGTATCTTCTCCGAACAGGCAGCCTGCCTTTGATAATGCTGCTGCCGTGTTTACCGATTTTACAAATATTATTACAAGATCGGCTTTGCCTACTTCGTCAGCGCTCATTACTGCTTTGGGATGATACAACTTGTCTTCTTCTTTAACTTTTATTTTAAGACCTTTGGTGTTAATGTTATCTACATGTTCTTTCCAAACGTCTATTAAGTATAAGTCGTTTTTAACCGATAA
>JAAZOI010000045.1 GCA_012797825.1 Eubacteriaceae bacterium
TCATTTTAACCCTCCAATTAAAATAAATATAATTAATTTTTTATTCAATTTGTCATTTTGTTATATCTGGTTCAGCAGGATACTCTTTTGTTATGTTTAATGGAGTAAGGTCTTTTGTGTTCAGGTTTTCATATAGAAGGTATTTCGAGTCAAAATACCATTTGCTTGCGCTATTGCCCGTAGTATCTTTAAAATTGGTTATCGTTATAGTGCCATTATCATTCCATTTCCATTTATAAAGCCTGTTTGATTTACCATCACTTGACCATTCATGCATTGTATTATCGCTGTAAAATTTGTGATAGTATCTGGTTCTTTTGTTGAGGTCATCAGTGCTGTAGAGATGATAACTTAAGTTTACATTGCCCTCGCCGACAATAATCCATACATTGCCTGTAAGCAGAGCCGTTTTTTCATCCTTTGAAAGTTTTGTGTAATCCTGCACAGTTACTGTATTATCTGATGAACCTGATTGTGAATTACTGCCTTGAGCGGGTTTGCTACCGCTATTGCAGCCAGAAAGAAAAACTAAGATGCAGCAAACAAGAAAGACTAAGAATTTTTTTTTCATTTTAACCCTCCAATTAAAATAAATACAATTTCTGTTAATAGAAAAATATTTTATTATAGGCAAAACATGCCGATAACCGCTTTAATATAGAAGTTTTTTATATTGCCGCTAAGATATTTAATAACATCTAGAGTATAACATATATATTATTAATGTACAGATAGAATTAAAATTTTAAATACTTATAAAAAATCAATTAATTTAATTAAATATGATGTAATTATGGTAAAATATGGAATATATTACTAATGTGTATATAACAGATGTAAATTAAAGCTATCTTGCGTAGATAGCAAATATACAACCTGCTTAATTTTTATTTTAAAGGAGTTTTTTATGAAAAAGTATTTGACATTATTGCTTGCACTTTTACTTATCATAACATTCGCCTCATGCGGGGCATCGGGCGCAAAGGCATTCAATTGGCAACCTGCCGCAGATGCTGTGTCGGTAAAAGCCGCCGATCCTGTCGGCAGCGTACTAATGGATAACGAGAACTGTACTGTAACGGTTGCCAAGTTTGATCAAAACGTTAAAAGCACATACGGTGATTTTTTTGCGTATCAATTGACTTGTAAAAACAAGTCTGACAAAAATCTGATTTTCAGCGTATCAGACCTTGCGGTAAACGGATACGCCATGAGCCTTAATAAACAGGAGCAGGCGGCGGCTAAAGCTACAGTAACGCTCTTAGTATTCGCATACTATCCGCCTTACGATAACAGCTTCGTTACCAAGTTTGAAGATTTCAAAACAGTAGAGTTTACCATAAGCGCATACGATGCGGGAGAAAATGGGGACGGGGTTGTAATTTATAATAAAGGAGAAGAGCCGCCAAAAACATTCAGCGCACAGGCAAAAGTAGTCGTATACCCTCTGGGCGGCGACGCGCAGGTTTCATTTGAAAAAGACAGACCCCAAAACGCAAACGTGCTGATTGACGATGCCAGCGTTACGCTTTCTGTGAGACAGTTTGGGTTTGTTGAGAGCATCTATGGGAAATTTTACGGATGCACCGCAGTTTTGTATATAGAAAACAAGACGGATAATGCACTTACCTTAAGTATAAAAAATGTATACATCGATGGCAATAAATGCGCCGACGCTGTCCCAGAAATAGGTGTCAGCATCGTGCCGGGCAAGCATCGCACAGAATGGTGGGTAATATTCTCAGATGAGGGCGGCAAAGGCGTTACACAAGGCGGAGAATTGAAATTTAATCTTGTTGTAAAAGATTCTGAAGGCAAACAGCTTTCGGGATATGACAAGACTTTTACGGTAAAAGCACAAAAATAAAATATTTGTATAGTAAATTTAAATATAACGGCAGGCTAGTCCTGCCGTTATATTTAAATGAATGATATATGCTTTTATATAAAACTTATTATAATATTCCTAAAATATATAAATTTATATTATACTTATCTTCCTAATTTCATTCCTAAGCAGTTCCAAATCCCTGTGCGTATACCTGTTAGCCGTAAACGCATAGTCCGTATGTCCCATTATCTGCTGTATTGCTATATCCTGAAGCTTATACTTAGCGGATAGGGTAGCGAACGTATGCCGCGCATATTTAGGCAGCATGCCTTTAATACCAAGCTGTTCCATAGCCGGCTTGAAATACTTTTCCCTATAAATCTTATCGCTCATCATTTCATAGTTATGTTCAAAAAGATATTTTCTTGTGTTGTTTCAGTCTATTAAACTTTTCTATAACAGGAAACGACTGCATACAGGACTTGAAAATCTCTTACCAAGATAATATTATATTAAGTATATCATCTACAGATGCCTTTTACGTTTGGAGGAAAAAAGGACCGGAGGCTTTCTGGCAGATTATTTACTCTGATAATTTTGAAGTGCTCGGAAAAGCTACATTTCTTGATTTGCTTCGGTAACAGACCGAGCGGAA
>JAAZOI010000046.1 GCA_012797825.1 Eubacteriaceae bacterium
TTATGCTTTCAAGTAACATCTACTGCTCATCCCCTTCCTGCTCGCTTAAATATCCGTCCAATATTTTAACTACTCTTTTTGCGTGCTTTGCTATGTTGTTATCGTGAGTAATCATAATTATGGTTCTGCCGTCTTTGTTTATCTCCTCGAAAAGCTCCATTACCTGCGCACCCGTTTTCTGGTCCAGCGCGCCTGTGGGCTCGTCGGCAAGCAGTATTGTGGGTTCCGTAACAAGCGCCCTTGCAATAGCTACGCGCTGCTGCTGTCCGCCCGAAAGCTGGCTCGGAAGATTTTTTATTTTATCGGCAAGACCGATGCGTTCAAGGATTTCCCTCGCGCGTCTTTTTCGTTCGGCGGATGTAAGGCCGGAATAAATGAGAGGCAATTCCACATTTTGCAGCGCGTTCATTCTGGGAAGAAGCTGAAAGTTCTGGAACACAAAGCCTATCTCCTTATTCCTTACTTTAGCGAGTTCGGATTCGTTGAGGTCTTCAATATCGTTGCCTGAAAGTATATATTTTCCGGTTGTGGGCACATCAAGGCAGCCGATTATATTCATCATCGTAGTTTTTCCCGAGCCCGAAGGACCGAGAATGGATAAAAACTCACCCGAATTAATAGTCAGGTTCACGTTATGAAGAACCTCAAGTTCTTCCTGGCCCATATAATAACTTTTACAAATATTTTGCATATTAAGGATTTCGGGCATTAGTCTCCACTCCCTCCGGAGGCGTTGTTAGAACGTCTGCCAAAGCCGGTGTTTGTACTCTTTGACGTACTCGGATAATAAACGGTTTCTCCGTTTGCCACGCCGCTTTTTATTTCAACGACAGTGCCGTCATTAATGCCTGTAGTAATTGGGTTGTTGACAATCTTGCCCTTATCGTCTTTTTTAAGCACATAAGGGTTATTGTTATCGTCAAACAAAATTGCGGTCATAGGAAGCGTAACTACTCCTTTTGCCTCATCTCCCACAACTTTCACTTCGGCCGACATGCCTATTTTTACACTACTGTCTTTAGCAAGGTCTATAACCGCTGTGAAATACGTCACTCCGTTTTGTATCTCTCCCTGCACCGACATGCTTTTTACGGTGCCGGTAACTTTTTTATCAATAGCGCTTATATTAACTGTTACTTTTTTGCCTGCAGTAAGCACGGTGGTGTCGTACTCATCGACTTTTACGTTAATTTTAAGGTTATTATTATCCACAACTTCAAGCAGCGCAGTGCCCGCCATAACCTGCGAATCTTCTTCAACGCTTATATTGGTGACGACTCCGTCTATTTTGGCTTTTATTCTTTGTCCCATTGTCGTTTTAATCAGGACATCGCCGTCGTCTACTTTATCGCCTTCGGAATAATATATTTCTTTAATCTGCATAGCTCTGTCGGCCATGACAGTCTGACGGTTTTTTGTTTCGATATTGCCGGAGAATGTGTAATACGTTGTGATGTCTCCGGTCGCTGCCGTAGCGCTTTCATAGGACGGTTTTTTGGGATGCAGTATCATAGACGCGGCGGCTATTACTACAACAGCTACAACGGCTATGGTAATCCATTTCTTTTTCTTCGATTTTTTCTTTACGCTCATTTAGTACCTCCGATAAATCTGCAAGCACATAATATAATAGTTATGTGAACAAAACGTGAAATTATTTACTATCTAAATTGTTTATCAAAATTATTATAGTTGAAGATTAAAATATAGCAACATTTATTTGATTTAGGGTGCACATTGAGAAGTTTGATTTATCGGTATATGGATATGAATGGGATGATGAGGGCGCGCCGAGGTTTCAGCTTGCGCCGATGGGATACAGGGGCTATATTAAGACAAGAGCAGTGAAGGCGATTAAATAATATAAAATAAAACTAAATATTACTTTTTTAATAGCTAAACGATAAGTTTAGCTATTTTTTGAATTTCATTAAGTTATTTAAATAATAATATAGTATAATATTATAAATATTATTTTTAACTTTTTATTTTTATCAAATGGTGATTATATGAAGGCTATTATTTTACTAAGTGGCGGAATTGATTCAATGTCATGTATAAATTTTTATAAGGACTTGGGATATAAAATCAAAACTATATTTTATGATTATGGACAACCTGCTGCTAAATATGAAGCTTTAAGTGCATTTAATATTTCAAAATATTTTTCTGTTCCTTTTGAGTATATTAAGATGGCAGATATAGATATTCAAAATGATGGAGAAATCGTTGGTAGAAATGCATTATTAATTATTCAGACATTGTCTAAATGTAAAATAGATAATTATAAGATAATATTGGGTATTCATAATGGCACTAATTATGCTGATTGTTCATTAAAATTTATTAATAAAATTAATGATATCATGGATTTATATACATATGGTCAAACCATATGTGAATCACCATTTATTAATTGGTTTAAAGAAGATATTATTGAATATGCAAAAAGCAAAAATTTACCTATTTATTTAACATATAGTTGTGAAAATGGCACAAACCCTCCATGTGGAAAATGCTTATCTTGTTTAAGTAGAAAGGAATTATTAAATGAGTAATTATCAAATACCAAAACTAATTCCCGCTTTTTCTAGTAAAGGCAATGTCTTTCTTAATTTTAATGACAAAATTATTTCTGATAATTATATACTAATAAATAAACTTGAAAAATATCTTTTTAATACATATTTAATTAGTGCCTATGATATTTATTATGGCTTTATGCCTGATAATTTAATGGATTTTCCACTAGCAAATACTATTATGATTGATAGTGGTGGTTATGAAATATTAAATTCATATGATATTTGCGAAAATTATAAATATAATTACAAAATATATCCTTGGGATGAAAATAAAATGTTAGAAATTTATAAGAAAATATATAATAATGAGATATCTCAATTTTCTCAGTTAATATTTTCTACTTATGATATAAATACTAATCTAACAGAACAAATAAGTAAAGCATGTATATTAAAGCAAATGTTTCCAAATTCAATTATTGATTTTTTAATAAAGCTACCAAATAATATATATTCTTTATCTGATTTTATTATAAATTCTATATCTGAACCTTTAAATTTTAGATTAATTGGATTTACGGAAAAAGAATTAGGTCTTACACTTAGAGAGAAATTACTTACATTAATAAAAATAAAAAATTATTTTGAACAAATGAACTGGATCGTAGATATTCACATATTTGGCGGACTAGAACCAAACATACTTATTCTTTATTTTTTGGCGGGTGCAACTGTGTTTGATGGACTTTCATGGCAAAAAGTTCGCTATTCCGAAAATAGTACGCTTCATAATCCTAAATATTATATGATCAATCAATCGGAAATTGATAATAAATTTTGGATGTTAGTAGACAATTTAAATCAATTAGAGCTTATTGAAAATAAACTTGAAAAATATTTAAAAAATAATGATATGAAAAATACCAGAAACAAATTAATGAATATATTAAAAAATGAAAATTTATTTATTGAACAAATACTTGAACAAATGGGAGGTTTATAAATAATGGGTAATGGTAATAGAGATTTTAACTATAATGATTACGATGCTGTTAATATCAACACAAGAATAAGAAATAGTAATGACAGTGTTAAAGCATCGCAAATTGATATGGATATTAATAGCTTTTTAGAATCAGTATTAAAAAATTATAATTCAAGGGATGTTGAAGCAATAAGAAAACATCTTGATGAAATTGAAAATGTCCTAAGCAATAATATTAATGAACTCGAAAAAATTTTATACGGTGGTTCTGTATCAAAAAACACATATATTGAAGGTTTAAGTGATATTGACGCTTTAGTAATATTGGATTCTGATATAGAAGGATTAATATCACCATCAGATTTACAAGATATTTTTTATAAATTGTTAGTGAACAGATTTCCAAAATCAGAAATAAAAAAAGGGGCTTTAGCTGTTACAATAAAATTTGATGATTATGAAGTACAATTGTTGCCAGCACTAAAAAAGAATGATAAACTAATTATAGCAGCTTCAAATAAGGACGGCTGGTCAAATCCAATTAATAGTAAATTATTTACTAATGCTTTAACTAGTATTAATAAGAGTAATAATAACAAAGTAATTCCAGTAATTAAACTTACAAAAAGCTTATTAAATAATTTACCAGAAAAATTTCAATTGTCTGGTTATCATATAGAATCTTTAGCAGTAGAAGCTTTTAAAAACTACTCTGGAAAGGTTACACTATATGATATGACAAAGCATCTATTAACAACAATAGAAACCAGAGTACTTACTCCAATGATTGATAAAACTGGTCAATCAGGTATAATAGATAGCTATTTAGGAGCGTATCGGAGTAATATCCGTCAGCAGACGTCTAGACATATTAAATCAATTAATGGAAGATTTTCGAACTCAAGTTCTGTAGATATTTTTAAGACTTTTTTTGATTAAATTATTGGCGGTTTTAAAATGAGTTTATTATTAGATTTTGCAAATACTAAAAAAAATATATTTGATATGTTAGCTTCTATGCATTTTAAGTTAAGTGATAATTATAATAAATGGAATATATTTTTTGATTGCATTGAAATATTAATTGCAGTTTTATTATGCGGAACTACTTTCCTTGATATTTCAAAAATATTTATTTTTAATAACTTAAATTTACGTATAATTATTAGTTTTATATCCATTCTTCTTTTTGCATTTACTTTAATAAAACAAAGACTTGATTTTAAAAGAAGATCAGAATATCATAAAATTGCTGGTAAATTATATGTAAATGCAAAAAATGATTTATCTCAAAATATGAATATTTGGAGAAATTCTAATACTGAAGATACAAATATTATGGAGTATATAAATAATACATACAAAAATTTAAATGAGTTAATTCAAATACCTGAAAGCAAATTTCATAAATTAAAACATTATCATCAATATAAAGTAGAGTTTAGCAAATTCCTTGACAATAATAAAACAAAACCATGGTTATTATGTAAAATATTATTCTTTTTTAATATTAAGTTTAAATAATAAAATATTTTGAATTTAGTACAATATTATTCATATTATTATCCCCACCACCCCAAACAACACCGCTGATATCCCAACTGCAACTAAACTGTACGGCAGCTGGGATTTTACATGCTCCATTACAGGAATTTCCGCAATAGTTGAGCTCAGCACAGCCGTCTCACCCAAAGGCGAGGCGTTATCCCCAAGCGAGCCTCCCGCAAGCACCGCGCCTATAACAAGCGGCAGGCTTAAATTCGCGCTTACCGCAAGCGGTATCGCTATCGGCATTATAAGCGCCCATGTGCCCCACGCGGAGCCCATAAAGTACGACGCGGCGCACCCTATTAAAAACAGCGCGGCGGGTATAAGCGATAATGGGATGTTTTTGCCTACAAGCGACGTTATATAATCCGTAAATCCAAGCTCGGACACAATGGAGGATAAGCACCAGCTGAGTATAAGTATCAGTATCGGCGGTATCATCTCATTGCCGCCGTTTAAAAAATGCGTTTCAATTTCCATAAGCGGTATTTTCTGAAACAAATAGAATATAGATGTTACTACAAGCGTAAGCGCGCTTGCTATGAGAATGGACTTTTCAAACTCTGCGTTCATTATCGCGTTAAAAAATCCGCCTCCGCTTGCTTTTCCCGTATACCAGAAAAAGAAAAAAGTCGATATTATAAGAAATATTAAAGGCAGTATCAAGTTAAGCGGTCTGGGCGGAGCTTTCTGCTCAAATTCGCACTGCTCGTGCGCTTCATCGCTTTGGTGCTCGCTGTACGCGCTGTATCTTTTGCTTATTTTTGCTGTTACTTTCTTCTTAAACCCGAAGTTAAATACAGTAAACGCAATGCTGAACAAAACCATAATAATCGCATAAAAGTTAAATGGTATGCTTTTTATATACAGACTGTACGCGGAAGCGTCTACACCCGCTTTGCTTAAAGACGACGTTATGACGCCTATGATATAGCCCACATACGTTGTACCGAAAGGTATTAAGATTATCAAAAGACATGAGGTGACATTTAAAACGCTCGCGAATTTGTATTTATTGCCGCCTGTTTTATCAATTAACGCTTTTCCTACAGTGCCCGATGAAATGCTGTGAAAGCAGCAGTCTATAAAAGTAAAAACAGTCACAAGCCACACCGCGCCAAGCGCGCCTTTTTCAGATTTTACATATTTATCGGCAATTTTGCTGAGCCCTTTAATGCCGCCCGATACTTTCATAATTTCCGCGAAAGCGCCGAATATGAATAAAAATATAATAATGTATATGCTGTCTTCTGATGCCGTTGACTTTACGAGATGCTCGACAGACAGCGTAAGGCCGTTTATTATGTTTCCTCTCGCAAGAAGTATGCCTCCCGCGATAATGCCCGCAATTAATGACGTTATTACTCTTTTGCTGAGCGCGGCAAGCAGTATAACAATAATGGGAATGAAAATTGAAATAAACGCGTAATTCATACAATTAGTATTGCATTCAAAATGATAATTATTACCAGCGGATAAAAAAACAGCCTGTAAAAGCTGCTAAAAAAGTTCAATAAGGTACGGAAGAAAAACAAACATGCATGCAAGTATTGAAAGCACAGTCCAGATAAGCACCGCTCCCGCGGCTATATCTTTAGCTCTTTTCGCCAGCGGATGATAATTGCGCGTTACAAGATCAACAACGCTTTCAACGGCAGTGTTCATCATCTCAAGCGCCAATATCCCGCCATAGCTTAAAAATATTACCGACCACTCAGAAAAAGTTATTTTTAATATTACTCCTAATATAATAAAGCAGCAAAAACTTGCAAGCATAATATGATAATTGCGCTCAAGCCCAATTGATTTAAATACGCCGTCCAATGCATGCTGAAAAGATTTTATAAACAAGATTTTACCCTTCGCTTTCTGCATTATATTATTAATATTATCTTCATATATGCAAAAATTATCGATGTGAATTTATACAAATCTTAGCAGCATTTTTTAATCATGTAAAATTCTATTTAAACAGGCTTTCTTATTGCAATAAGTCTTTTTACGTCATTTAATATTTCTTCATTTGTAACACTTATCATCATCCAACGTCCGCCTGCTGAAAACGGCGTTTTTTCGTACAGCTTTTTTATGTAATCAGTCGCGGCGTTTATATAAAGCTCCGCTTCCGTCTGTTCTTTTATCCCTATTACCACAAGCGCTATGAAATAACCTTCCATCGGATACAACGTACAAAGCGATTTTGACGCTTTTTGATATTTTATATTCCATCCTTTTTGCGCCGAACATTTACTATAAGATTTTACGGGCATAACGCCGTAGCTCTTTTGCAGATATTCGTTAAGCTCAAGCCAGAGTTTACTGTTAATATATGTTTCTATATCTTTGTCAGCAGGTACAATTTCCGGTCCGTAAAGTTCACTCCACAACATAAAAATCTCCTTAATAAAATTTATTGTTTTTTTTAATAATAACACATTTTATGTTTTCGAATAAAATTTATATTTACTGTAACCTTATTTTAAAGTATTCATACAATAGTTTAGTATTACTAAAATCAGGAGATAAGCTTATGGCTAATTACACCCATAATATAGTATCCGCTCAAGCGGATAACGAAGTAAGTCCGGCAGTGGGTTATCAGTCTGCCACTGTCTGCGTTCCCGTTACTGTTACACCTTACGCAAATGTGGGCTCTACTGCTACATACGGTTACGGAGAAGCCGTTATTACACCCGGCATCGCTATGCTTACAGAAGCTCCGAAAACAAGCGCGAGCTTTACCATTACGCAAAACATTTGCATCGCCGTTCCTATACAATTCGGCGCAAGCGCATCTGCGGGAGAACCCAGCGTTATCGGCAAAACGGCTTCAAGTGAAATATGCAAAGGCTGCAGTGCCGCTGCTGATGCTTAATTTATCTGCAAATATTATATAAACATTTATTATTCGTTTATATTAACTTTGCAAGAAAGGATTCATATGCAAGAATTTAATGAGCTGCCATGCAGCATAGGCATTGATTATTCTGAAATTACAGGAGATTATATACTTCCTTTCGCAATAGCGCTTGATTTAAACTCGTCAATATTATATCCCCAAAGCGGAGAATTGCAAAGATTCTGCTATTTAATTACAGGCAAGGGAGATTTGGATACTGTAAATATTGATTTAGACCATATAACGTTTGCTTTGGGCGGCGGTATTTCGCTTCAGAAAATAACCAACATAACTGTCGCCGTTAACGGAATTAAGCAGGAAATTATATTAGGAGAAGACGGTAATGTATTGCTATTAAAATCAGGCGAATTTAATGCAGAAGATGATTGCGAAGGACTGAAATTCGACTTTGGTCTCGATAAAACTGATGGAATAATGTCTATAAGTTTTGATTTATTAGATACATATCCCGTCGGGCAGATGGAAGTTATTTTATTCGGAAGAGATACAATAGCTAAGGGGCTGTCAATATGCGGTCCTGTTGACTACGAAGAAGCTGAATATATTATTAACCATGTCGCTACAGGCTATCAGGACGCAACCGTCAGCGTTCCTATCACTGTCACTCCCTATGTAAATGTCGGTCAGACAAAAACATATCTATGCGGAGACGGTTTATTTTTTGCAGGTATAAGCGCATGCCCCGGCACAGTAAACGGCACTTGTCAATTTACAATAACGCAAAACATATGCGTTGAAGTGCCTATTGAAATCGGCAGTATTGCAACAGCAAGCAATTTAAGCTGCGTTTTCGGAGATGTGGCAAAAGAAAATAAAAATGTGCCTGCCAGTCAGAGCGATAAAGTACAGACACAGTCGGTTTACGGAAAAACAATAAAAAATATTCAGACTTTTTTTAAGAAAAATACATGATGCATTGATCATACAAAATTAACATTTAGTTATTTGACAAAATATTTATGCAGCCTTGAGCTGCTTTTATTCCGTCAATAGCGCTGCTTACAATGCCGCCCGCATATCCGCTGCCTTCACCCGCAGCATACAAGCCTTTTATATTAATGCTCTGAAGGTTTTCATCTCGCAGTATTTTAACAGGGGATGAAGTTCTTGTCTCTACGGCAGTAAGTATTGCTTTGCCGCTGTTAAAGCCGTTTAATTTGCGCCCGAAATCATCAAGAGCATTTTTTATGCAATTTAAAATATTTTGCGGTATACAGTCGTGCAGGTCGGCTTGTATCACTCCCGGCAAGTATGACGGTCTGACATCAGAAAATCCTTTATTGTCTGTATGCGTAAGCAAATCTTTACAATACATAATCGGAGCCGAATAATTTGCTCCTCCTGCAACATATGCGTTGTGCTCAAGCTGTCTTTGATATTCTATACCTGCAAGGGGATGCATAGAACCGAAGTCTTTCTGATCTACTGTTACAACTATCGCGCTGTTAGTATTTTCACCGTCTCTTTTTGAATAACTCATGCCGTTTACGCATAGCATGCCTTCTTCAGTTATACACGGTATTACTAATCCGCCGGGACAGTTGCAGAATGTATAGACTCCTCTATCTGACGCGTCTTGATATTTTAAAATATACTCTGCCGCGGGCAGAGGCGTTTTTAAATAATGCTGTTTATATGTTAATCTGTCTATATCTTCTCTTTTGTGCTCAATCCTTACACCAACGGCAAAAGGTTTTGATTGAATTGCCGCACCCATATTATTGAGCATTTCGTATACATCTCTTGCGCTATGCCCGCACGCAAATATTACTGTATCTGCTTTTATCTCAAACCCATGTCCGCTTACCGCGCAAACCGTATTATCTTTTAACATTACATTTTCAACTTTTGCGTTAAACCTAAAATCCGCGCCTTTGCTTATTAAATCATCAGTCATGTTTGTTATTACTTTTTTTATTACATCCGTGCCTAGATGCGGTTTATTGTCATATAAAATACTTTCGTCCGCTCCATATTTTACAAAAGTGTTTAAGACTATATTTTGACGCGCATCCTTGCTGCGGCTCGTAAGTTTGCCGTCGGAAAATGTTCCCGCCCCTCCTTCACCGAAACAAATGTTGCTCTCTTTATTTACTTTTCTGTCATTAATAAATTTATTAATATCTTTCTCGCGCTGTGCTATACGCTGTCCGCGTTCCAAGATTATCGGCTCAATACCGTGTTCGATAAACGTTTGAGCGCAAAAAAGACCGGCAGGTCCGCAGCCTACTATTACCGGTCTGTGTATTGGTTTTATTTTATGGTCAATTTTAAATTCTTCTATTTTTTCAGGCAAATATATTTCGAGCTTATCGCTTACAGGCCGCTTACATTTAAGTGAGAACATAAAAGTATATACATAAAAAATATCCTTATCTTTATGCCTTAAATCTAAAGAACGCTTGAGTATTTTAAATTCTGTTATATGCTCTTTTTTTATATTCAGCAAGCTCGCCGTAATTTCAATCAGCTCACGGCTGTCATATATGCTTACTTTTATATCTTTTAAAGTGTAATAAGCCATTAAATTCCTTGCCAATTTTATCTTATAGATTTTATTGTAACGGTTACATTAATTTTAGGCGGGTTAATTACTACTACATTATTTTCATCAATATTATACTGCGCAAGCATAACCGCATCTGATTTTTCTTTTCCGGTTAATGTCACAACTACCGAAATACTTGTAAGATTATTGTTTCTTGTTATTACGTTTACTTTACTCGGTTCAGATTTTAATGAACTTACAGTATAGCCGCTAGCCGGTTTGCCCTGCACCGATATTTTTAATTCAACAGTTTTTTGATAGCCTGTAAGTATTTCTATATCCGTAGTATTTTTACTGAATTTAATATTATCTACTATTTCTCCTGACTGGGTATACGCCGTTAAGGATTCATTGACAGTCGTATCGCCGGTTATCTTGTTTAAATTTACTGAAGCGCTGACATTGTTTATTGTATCAATTACTTTTTCTGCGCCGGTTACTTTTACGTCTGCCAAAGAGGATTTCATTGAAAACACAGATAATCCTCCTTCAAGCGTGCCTATGCTGTTTACACTTATCGGAACATATACCGATACAAGATTATCTACTGTGAGAGTCACTTTAAGCGAATTTGCATCGCTTAGTTCCGCGCCGCTGGGAAGACCTGAAATGCTTACGGGCAACTCATATACGCCTGCCGCATTTATATTCGAAACATCTATACTTGCCGTTATATCCGACGCTTTAACGGTGCCGACAGTTAATACCGGCCCTTTTATTTTTATACTTACTTTTATATTGTCTTCCAGAATAACCAGGTTTTTTGCTGTAAGCGTACTTTGCGCGGCTATATTTACCGGAATATTTGATATACTGCGGTTAACTGTAGGATTCTGTTCATTAAGCGCAACCATCCATAGCATTATAGCAATAACTAAAGACAAGGCGGCATACAGAAGCTTATTCTTCTTTTTGTTTTTTTTCATCTGCAGACCTCCAGAACCCGTCAGTATTAATTACGCTCTCTTTTTCTGTTAATCCTTCATTAAGCCGCTCTCTAAGCGTACTTGCATTTAAGAATCTTGACAGGCTGCCTCTTTCCGCAATAGAAATTATTCCGGTTTCTTCTGAAACTATAACAATTAACGCATCGCTTACTTCACTCATCCCAATAGCTGCCCTATGACGTGTTCCAAGTTCTTTCCGAAGATTTTTCGCCTGAGTAAGCGGCAGCAGGCAGCTTGATGCCATTATTTTAGCATTCTCAATTCTTATTACGGCAGCTCCGTCATGCAGCGGAGTGTAAGGCACGAAGACGTTCATTAAAAGCTCAGAACTTACGTCTGCTTCCATTTTAACGCCCGTTGAAATTATATCATCTAAATTTGACTGTCTTTCAATAACTATCAGCGCGCCGCGCTTTACCTTCGACATTTCAACACAAGCTTCAACTATTTCTTCTATCATTTTTGTCGGCGCCGTATCTTTAGTAGTAAATGTAATTATTCGCTTAAATATTTTATTTTCCGATATTTTTGTCCTGCCTAATTTGCTTAAAACCCTTCGAAGCTCCGGCTGGAAAACAACAACCAAAACTATCAATCCTGCGGTAAGCACATTTTTAAGTATGTATGACAGAGTAATAAGTCCCAGCCAATCGCTCAGCTGAGTAAGAAGAAGTATAAGCAGTACGCCTTTGGCAACTTCCGCTGCCTGTGTACCGCTTATCCAATAAATTATTTTGTACGCAACATAAGTTACTATCAAAATATCAATTATATTTTGTATGCTTATCATTGAAAAAAGTTCTTTTGAAACTTTGAGTAAATCCATCATAATTATCACCGAAAAAATATTATAAATATATCATACAATAATAAAAACATTAATTAAAGGTTTTATTTTATTATTATATAAAAAAAATAAAATTATATTTTATAAATATTTTTTTAAATACTGCCCCGTATAACTTTGCTTAATTTGCGCAACCTCTTCAGGTGTGCCCGTAGTAAGTATTCGCCCTCCGCGCTCTCCGCCTTCAGGTCCCATATCAATAATATAATCCGCGCATTTTATAACGTCCAGGTTATGCTCAATTACAATGAGAGTGTTACCGCTTTCTTTAAGCCTTCCAAGCACTTTTAAAAGTTTGTCAACATCCGCCGTATGCAAACCTGTTGTAGGTTCATCTAACAGATAAAGCGTTCTCCCTGTAGGTCTCTTGCTGAGTTCATAAGCAATTTTAATTCTCTGCGCTTCTCCGCCTGATAATGTAGTTGATGATTGCCCCAGTTTAATATAGCCCAGTCCAACGTCAAACAGTGTCTGCAATTTATTTTTTATAGCAGAAATACCGTCAAAGAACTCTAAAGCGTCTTCAACAGTCATATCTAAAACATCGGCAATATTTTTCCCCTTATATTTAACTTTAAGCGTTTCTTCGTTATATCTTTTACCTTTGCACACTTCGCAGGCAACATAAACGTCCGATAAAAAATGCATTTCAATTTTTATTATGCCGTCACCTGCACAGCTTTCACATCTGCCGCCTTTTACATTAAATGAAAATCTTCCCTTTGCATATCCTCTCATTTTCGCTTCTTTAGTTTGCGCAAAAAGATCCCTTATATCATCAAATACTCCTGTGTATGTAGCCGGGTTGCTGCGCGGAGTTCTTCCGATAGGAGACTGATCTATTTCAATTACTTTGTCAATATATTCCAAACCTTCTATACGATCATGCAGTCCGGGCTTTACGTTGCTTCTGTACAGCGCTTTTTGCATCGCTTTAAATAGTATCTCGTTAACAAGCGTGCTTTTGCCTGAACCGGATACGCCCGTTACGAGCACCATTAATCCAAGCGGAAATGATACATCTATTCCTTTTAAATTGTTCGCCCTTGCATTTACTATTTTTATTGCTTTGCCGTTGGGTTTTATTCTTTCTTTAGGGACGTTTATTTTTTTAGCGCCGCTTAAATATTGTCCGGTAATAGAGTTTTTATTTGCTTTTATTTTTTCGATGTCGCCTGCCGCGACAACGTATCCCCCGTGAATTCCGGCCCCGGGTCCTATGTCGACAATATAATCAGCTTCATACATTGTCTCCTCGTCATGCTCTACTACTATTAGCGTATTGTCTAAATTAACAAGCTTTCTTAAAGTATCTAAAAGCTTGCGGTTATCTCTCTGATGAAGCCCGATACTAGGCTCGTCAAGTACATATAAAACGCCTGTCAGACCTGAGCCTATTTGCGTGGCAAGTCTTATTCTTTGGCTTTCTCCGCCCGATAAAGTCGATGCAGAACGGAATAATGTCAGATAATCGAGACCTACATTTATTAAGAACATCAGCCTTTCTTTTATTTCCTTCAAAATCTGCTCGGCAATAATCTGGTCTTTTTCACTTAATTTTAAATTATTTATAAATTCAAGCGCTTTTGATACAGGCATTTTTGAAAAGTCAATTATATTTATACCGCCGACTGTCACAGATCTTGAGGTAAGTTTCAGCCGGTCGCCGTTGCATGTGGGGCAAGGCGTATAGCTCATAAAAGACTGGTAATATTTTTTCATACCCTGGCTGTCGGTCTGGTGATACCTTCTTTTTATAGCCGGTATAATGCCTTCATAAGCAGGATTAAATTCACCCGCGAAGTTTTGCGACACATAATTTACTTTTAATTTCTTTCCGTTTGTTCCGTACATTATTACGTGTTTTATCTCATCGCTAAGTTGTTCATACGGAGTGTTTACATCAAAATCGTATTCTCTTGCAAGCCCTTCTAAATAATAATACGCCATGCTTCCTTTTTTTGAAAAATTCCATCCCGCAACATCCGCAGCACCTTGCGCCAGTGAAAGCGATTTGTCTTTAATTATCATATCCTCGTCAACTTCAAACAAAACTCCAAGTCCGTAACAAGTCTCACAGGCTCCGAAAGGCGAATTGAATGAAAATACTCTCGGCTCGGGTTTGTCAATACTGATATTGCAGTCCGGGCATGCATACTTTTCTGAATATGTTTGTCTGCGGCCGTTTAATATCTGGCATATTACAAGCCCGTCCGATAGCTTAAGCGCAGTCTGCACGCTGTCCGCAACCCTGCTTTTAATGCCGTCTTTCATTTTAAGGCGGTCAACGACAACTTCTATCGTGTGCTTTATATTTTTATCAAGCTCCGGTACTTCGTTAATGTCGTACATTTCCTTATCAACAATTACCCTTGCATACCCGCTTTTTTTAAGATCATCGATAGTTTTTTTATGCTGGCCTTTTTGCGCCGTAATAACGGGTGAGATAATATAAAAAGCTTCTTCATCTTTAATCTCCATAATATCGTTTATTATCATGTCTATGCTTTGAGATGATATCTGCTTTCCGCATTGCGGACAATGCGCTATTCCTATTCTCGCATATAGCAGTCTTAAATAATCGTATATTTCCGTAACCGTGCCTACCGTAGACCGGGGATTGCGGTTTGTTGTTTTTTGGTCTATTGATATTGCAGGGGAAAGACCTTCTATATATTCCACATTGGGTTTATTCATCTGCCCCAAAAATTGTCTTGCGTAAGCCGAAAGGCTCTCAATGTATCTTCTCTGCCCTTCCGCGTAAATTGTATCAAATGCCAAAGAAGTTTTGCCGGAACCTGAAAGCCCGGTAAATACTACTAATTTATTTTTAGGTATTTTCAGCGAAATATTTTTTAGATTGTTTTCGTTTGCAGATCTTATTGTAATATATTTGTTCATCAATTGTTTCTTCCCGTAACATTAATATTTTTGCTTGAATAAATATTATATCATGAAACATTAAATTTTCTTTATGCATATTTAACCATATTTGAATTCGTAAAATAAAAAACGGAATATAAGTAATTCTTAATTCCGTTTTTTTATTTTATATTAAATTAATACTTATAATGCCAGAATGCTGTTGTTGGCTTCTATTACTTTTAGTATTTCCTGTTGAACCCCTGTATCGGCGTTTATATAAACTATGAATATTTCATCGTCTTTTGTTTTGCCTTTAAATTCATAGCACATTACCTCACTGCCGCTTTCTGTGGGTATGATAGCCAACTTTTTAGAAACTACAGTTAAATTTGAACTCACTTTTTTCTGAGCTTGCTGAACTGATATTTTTGCTTTTTTTATTGTTCTGTCATAATGGCTCATATAATAAGTGCTTGCTTCAAATCCGACTATTTCACCGTTATCCAGCGCAACCTGAACTTTAACCATATCAGGATATATTATAACGCCGTCTTTTTGGCCTACAAAATTAAATACTTTCTTATTTCCGTACGTTTCATAATAGTTTTCCGACATATTCTCGAACCCTATCTTTTGCAAATATTCCTTTGCTTTTTGCTGCGCTTGAGTGATGTTTAACTGCTCACTGTTAATAATTCTGCTTGAAACAATCTGCAGAACATGTCCGCCTGCTTTACTGACTTTTACAGAAAAAGATGTTTGGTTATTATCGGCATTTGTTTGAAAAACATAACACGGTATAATGCCGTTATCATCCTCAGCTTTACTCAATTGAACATTATCGCCCAAATATTTTGCCGCAGCCTGCATAGCCGCGTTTTCATCGACTTGCGCTCCTAAATCTGATTTTGGTCCCTTATCTTTCAGCCCTTCGGAAAAAGGTCCGTCATAAATAAGTTTGGGATATTCCATGCTTGTCTTATTTATCTGAGTAAATGCTAAATCTGTTCCATAAGTTAATTCGTCATCATAATAAAAACCTTTATTATTGTCGGTTCTAAAAAGACTTACATCTCCTGACCTTAACTTATCTGACAATGCCTCAACATTTTTTCGGATTGTATATACCGTGTCTTTTATTTTTGCTAAATTATCAATATCTTCGTTGCTGAGATTGTTTTTTGCATCAATTTGTTTCGCCACCGAATAGCAGTAATCTCCTGCCTGGTTTAATATCTCACTTGTCTGCTGCATAGCCACATGGCTTACCGGCAAGTTAACAACGGCTTGAGCGCCTTGAATGCTGTATTGCCATACATCAAGCAGCAGAGTCTTTAAATACGCGTCATCTGTTGCAACCAATATCTTTGAGAGCGAGTCGTCCATATTTTTAAGCGCTTCTTCGAGCGTCATATAGCTGTCCTCGTAAGTGCCTACGACTAAGTTTTTATAACTTACTTTTTGCTGATTAGTACTGTACGCCCAAATACCGAGTATAACGAGTGCAATTGCCAGTATAGCAATTGTTATATTTTTTCTCATATCCGCTGCCTCCTACTTGCAAAAAACGTGCTTTCCGATAGTTAACATAATAGGACGCGAACGTATCCATTTGTTGGTGGCGGTAACGGGATTGTAATAATACAATGCTCCCCCTGTAGGATCCCAGCCGTTCATTGCGTCTTTCGCCGCATTTATGCAGGATTGGCTGGGTGTTAAATTTATCTGCCCGTCAGATACCGCGTCAA
>JAAZOI010000047.1 GCA_012797825.1 Eubacteriaceae bacterium
TATGCCTCGGCTTTTTCTGTTTTTCCCGCCGTGCCTGTATATAATACACTGTAATCCGCGGGACGTTTGTCGAAAATAAGTGTTATCAGCCATACAACAACAGACAAAATCAAAACCGCGTATATGGGTTGTTTGTATAACACTAATTGCGGAATGAAAGTTATTTCAAGCGCTGCGTAAATTACGCCTATTATCATTACCATTGGTCCGGTACTCTTTCTTGTCGCTTTCGGTGCAAACAGTACAAGTATTATCATAATAGCCATAGGCGCGAACATGGCAAGCAGTTTCATAAGAGTAGAAACTATTCCGCCCATCTTCAGCGCTGCTATTGCAGCAAGCACGATTGCTATGGCGATAATTATCCTTGATATAACAACTTGTTTGTGTTCGGAAAGTTCCGGCCTGAAATATCTTACTATTATACCTTTGGTTATCATGGATGTAACGCCCATAATACAAGCGGATGCTGTCGATACGTCAGCAGCCCAAAGCCCGGCAAGAGTAAAGCCTGCAAGCCATGGATTAAGAGTGCCTATAACAGCGGGAAGAGCAAGTTTTGCACTTGCAAGTCCGGGGAAACTTCCTGCAGCAACCATGCCGATATATGCAGCCACAAATCCGGCAGGCGCCATTATACATGCTGCCACTATGTATCCGATTTTTACGGATTTACTGTCGCGTGAAGACACAACCGTCTGTATAGCAGCCGCGCCTGAGAACGACTGCAAAAACATAGTGAAACACCATGCCATTATAGCGCCCATTCCCATTCCTTTTGTGAAATGTGTCCAGGGAGTTGCTGGCTGAGTCACAGGCAGACGCGCCTGAATCGCTGCAACGCCGCCGAAATTATGAATAACGGCAATTAAGCCCACTGTTAAGCCTACTAAAATAACGACTACATTAACGATATTTGAAAGCGAAGCCGCCCACATCCCGCCTATCAGCGATATTACGCCGAACACAACAGCCGATATTATTATCGCTGTAGTTAACGTAAACACTCCGGGAAGAAGCGCAGTTAAAATACTTCCTCCGGCGATAACTTGTAGTGCGAATACGCTGAAATTAACTATTACTTGCACTATTACGGTAATAAGTCCGGAGGCTTTTCCGCAAGTTTTTTCGATAAATTCATTTATCGTAAAAAAATTGGCTTTCCTCATTTTTCCCACAATAAACACACCAGATAAAAACGCGCCCATTGCCCATGCAAGATCGTACCAACCTGCCGAAAAACCGTGTGTATACGCGTTTTCCGCAACACCAACCGTAGATACTCCGCCTATTGCACGCCCCGCAATCATCATACATACTAAAAACCAGTTAAGATTCTGACCTGCGAGCAGATAATTAATAGATTCGCCTTTTGCCTTTTGCCTGTTTATAATACGAGTTGAATACCAGGAAACAAAAAGCAGAGCGGCCATATATAAAATTACAATTACTAACGCTGTGTTCATTCAAATTTCCTCCTATTTATTCGATTATATGATTTTAAACAGTTGCGTATTTTTCGTACATCGCAAAGAAATCGTCAACAGAAGAACCTGCGGGCAGCCTGTTGTATTTAATTGCAAGATCCGTAAGATCTTGCGCAACAACTGCGTTTACGGGCACAACTCCTTCCGATAATCTCTTTACCGTATAATTATGCTCAATTTCGCCCGGAAGAAATATTTCGGTTACTCCCGGTCTTTTCTTTGAGTTTTTGATTTTTTTGTAGTATTCATCTACGTCTTTTTGATATTCTTCAAACGGTCTGAATTTACTTATATCAATGGCAAGCATAAAGTATCCAAGTCCCCTTCCTGTTCCGCCTGTTGCTCCGCCTGTCATAATGGCTGATATCATTTCCATCGCGACAGTAAGGCAGTACCCTTTTGGACCTCCAAGCGGCGAGAGAGTTCCCACTATGCCGGCGGCTCCGAGCGCGGGATTTTTATCTTTGTAAAAATCAAGCGGATCAGTTGTGTCATTTCCGAACTCATCCTGAATCCAGCCTACTGGTATGCTTTTTCCGCTGCGTATTGCCATTTCTATTTTGCCTCCCGCAACAGTGCTGCAAGCCATGTCATACATTATGCCCGGCGACTCTTTGCCTCCCGGAAAAGACCAACTGTTTGGACCGTTTCCTAATACCGCTTCACTGCCGCCCGTAGGAGCTATAAGCTTAACGGAACCGGATGCGCTATACCCTATGAGTCCTTGCTTTACCGCCATAAGTGAATAGTATCCGGCTATGCCGAAATGATTTCCATTTTTTGCGGCAGCGAGCCCTATGCCTGTTTTCTTTGCCATTTCAATTGCTTTTTCCATAACGAGCGGAGCTACTGTTATTCCGCACCCGTAGTCGCAGTCAAACGCGGCTGTGCTTGCAGTCTCGTTTGTGATTTTAACGTTCGGCTTAGGATTCACCGTGCCTGCCACAATATCTTTTTCGTACATTGCCAGTCTGGGAAGTCCGTGGGAACCTACCCCCCTGATATCAGACGCTATTAATACATCAGCTCCGCGAACTGCGGCGTCATGCTCTATTCCTATTGATATAAGAGTGTCAACGGCTATCATTTTAGCGGCTTCTATGCTGATTATTCTATCTTGGTTCAATTTAAATAACCTCCTTGTGTAATTTTGATGAACGCGCATTCATTTGTTATTAATTATAAATTTCAGCAATGCGTTATTTCAAATAGTATTATTTATAACTATCGGCAATATTTTCGATGAAATTATTAATTTTCTTTTTTTTTTAAATTTAAATAGAATTATGTTATTTTTAAGCAATAATTTGCTTTAATAATTTTAATATTTAATAAAAAAACGCTTTTATTTACCAAGAAAAAACCATTTTATTTAATTTTGGGGTTGTTTTTTTGTAACAAAATAAAGTAAAATCAATGACAACGATTAATTTACTTAATATTGCTGCAGGTATTTGCACACAAATATTTATAAGGGGTATTTTATGAAACAGGCATTTGCAGATTTTATTAAAAAAAATCCATGCGAACCTATTGTTAAACTTGTTTATAAATACTTGTACTGGGAAATTATTTCTCTTCAAATGGTTCCCGGAACAAAAATAAATATGGCAAAACTTTCAGATGAACTCGATGTAAACCGTTCGACTGTAAGAGACGCCATATTAATGCTGGTAGATTCAAATCTTGTAAGTTCCCAGCAAAATCAGGGTTACAGCGTAAGTTACCTTAACGTTAAAGAGATGAACGACATGTATTACGCGAGAAAATACATAGAATCCGGAGCGGTAAGAATACTTTGTGAAATAATAACAAAACCGCAGATTGATAATTTTAAAGAACTGCTGCAGCTTATGGAAACCGCTACGGCAAATTTCGATTATATGCAGTATTCATTATACGACTCAAAATTTCATGAGCTCATTGTCTTGTACTGTGAAAACAATTATTTTATAAAGTTTTATGAAACAATAGTAGATATAATAAAAAGATATATTTCTTATACGTCATATAAAGCGCTTGAATCGGACAGCGAGTATAATACAATGTCTACAATTCTGCCGCTTATGATACGCCAGCATTCAATGATTGCAAATTCGCTTGAATTAGGGCTTCCCGATAACGCGGTAACAGTGCTTGAAAATCATTTTAACGACGCTGTAAGGCTTCAGCTTCACCCGGACTACCATATAAAATAATTTTAAATGCAAATAAAAGGAAAGGCGGTAATTTATATTACCGCCTTTTAATGGAGCAAAGGAGTTATTTATATGAAATGGAGTTTATTCACTATCCTGCAATGCAGCACAGCCTTCTTCCCCAGTTCTTACTTTAACAGCGTTTTCAA
>JAAZOI010000048.1 GCA_012797825.1 Eubacteriaceae bacterium
AAAAAAAATGTAGAGAGAAGATTAATATTTGCTTTGTATTTATTTATTTAAATTTTAGTAAATTTAGTGTAAAATGTTATATTAGTCATTATATTAAGTATTTAAAGCATTAATTGATTTACGTAATATTAACAGTTAGGAGTAGCTAAAATGAATAAAATAATAGATTTACGAAGCGATACGGTAACAAAACCTACCGATGAAATGAGAAAAGTAATGTCATCAGCTATTGTAGGCGATGATGTATATAAAGACGACCCCACTGTAAACGAGCTTGAAAAGTACGCCGCTGAAATAATGGGAAAACAAAGCGCCATATTTGTGCCGAGCGGCACAATGGGTAATCAAATATGCATAAAAACTCATACTAACCCGGGAGAAGAAATTATACTTCACCGCAAATCCCACATATTCGTATACGAACTCGGTGCGCCTGCTGTAATATCGGGAGTGCTTACAAAACTGCTTGACGGGCCTGACGGGGCTATTGATATTGATGAGCTTAAAGAAAGTATACAGCAGGGCGATATGCACCATGCGAAAACAACGCTTATTTGCATGGAAAATACGCATAACGTATGCGGCGGTACTGTCGTTTCGTTAGAGCATATGAAAAAAGCTTACGATATTGCTAAAGAAAATAACATAAAAGTCCATCTTGACGGAGCCAGAATATTCAACGCTGCAGCAGCGCTCGGAGTAGATGTTAAAGAAATAGCGAAGTATTCAGACAGCGTTATGTTTTGTTTGTCAAAAGGACTGGGCGCTCCTGTTGGAAGCATGGTATGCGGTGAGTATGATTTTATAGAAAAAGCCATGAGAGTGCGAAAAATGCTGGGAGGCACAATGCGTCAGGCGGGCATAATAGCGTCCGCAGGATTACTTGCGCTTAAAACTATGCCTGATAAACTTTGCCTCGACCACGAAAAAGCCCGCTTTTTCGCGGAAGGGCTGATAGGACATAAAAATATAAATATTGATTTATCTTCAGTGCAGACTAATATGGTAAACGTTGATTTTATAGATACCTCATATGATTCGTATGATATAAGCAATATGCTTAAAGATAAAAACATACTTGTAAACGGGGATAAGAATATTAAAAGAATGCGTTTTGTATTTCACAGAGACGTTGATATGAAAGATACGCAGATTGCGATAGAAGCGTTAAGGCAAATATTGAATTAGTATGGAAAACCAGAAAAGCTTTTTTGAAGAAATATCAGCTAAAAACACGGCAAGACCGCTTGCAAGCAGACTTAGGCCTAAAAACATTGAGGACGTTGTCGGACAGGATCATCTTCTGGGCGAAGGTAAACCGCTAAGGCGGATGATTGAGACTGACAATCTCTCAAGCATGATACTTTACGGCCCGCCGGGAAGCGGCAAAACTACGCTTGCATACGTTATATCTCAAAGCACGAACTGCGCGTTTATTACGATAAACGCAACATCGGCAGGCATAAAAGATATAAGGCAGGCGGTAGATGACGCGATTAAAAATAATAATTTATACGGAAGAAAAACGATACTTTTTATTGATGAAATACACCGCTTTAACACATCCCAGCAGGACGCGCTGCTTCCGTATGTGGAAGACGGCGTGGTTATAATAATAGGAGCCACAACGGAAAACCCTTATTTTGAGGTAAACTCTCCGCTTATTTCCAGACTTACAGTTTTTACTCTTAAGGAACTTGACAATGATGATATAAAAAAGATCCTTAAAAAAGCTATAAATGATAAAATAAACGGATTTGGAAATTATAATATTGCGCTTAATTACGATGCCGAAGATTACATTGTATCCGTAAGCTCGGGAGACGCGCGCTTTGCTCTGAATACATTGGAACTGTGCGCGCTTACCGCGCAAAAAGACGCGGAAGGCAAAATGACAATTGATCTTGCCCTTGCCAAACAAAGCGCGCAG
>JAAZOI010000049.1 GCA_012797825.1 Eubacteriaceae bacterium
AAGTTGTATCAGTTGCGGGAATGATTGCAAAAGCTATAGACAGGGTACATAAAGGCAAAAGCGTAAGTATTTTGTTTGACTAATTAAATTAAAACCGCTATATCGTATTTCAAACGAAGGTATAGCGGTTTTTTTATACATTAATATTAGTAATTAATAAAAAAGCATTGAGTATTTTTTATCCATCTATGCTTACATGTGTCAAATGCAAATCATTAATAAATTCAACTTCTATGATATGTTCATCTAAATTATGGTTTATCCAAGTTAATGTACCCCAGTTGCTGCTAATTATAGATATCTCTGCTTTGTTAAGTTTTTCTATTATTTCATTTCTGCTATATCTGGATTTATAAAAATCCTGAACGCCTTCATTTAATATAAAATCTATTATTTTTGATTTATTAGATTTATATAATCTAAGTATCTTATATGCATAAGCGATAGAACTGTCATTCATCGCATATTTACGAATATGTATTATAATACCTTCAATTTATGATTGGTAATCTAAATCGCCTAAAATAAAATCTTCTTTAATCATAATTTAGAGCCTATTCTTTTTTATAGTATATATTTTATTTAAATTTTAAAATCTCAAACAAAGTATTTTTTCGTATTCACTTAATGCCGCAATATTACGGCTTCGTGACATTGATGCAACCTCAAATTCTTCATGCATTAAAAGTCCGTCGCAGTTAGAAATTATTTCCTTAGCTTGATTTATATCAACAAAAATAGGATATAAAGCCCAATTTGTTTCCAGATTTGTAAGCTGCGTATTATTACTTATGTTTTTTGCCTGAGCAGAAAAGTAATATGTGAGCTGAAGCATATTGCTGTATTCTATGCTTGCGCCGATTTCCTTTAAACAGCATACTTCAATTCCCGTTTCTTCAAGAGATTCTCTTACTGCTGCGTCTCGTACATCTTCGCCTCTCATTACTCCGCCACCCGGCAGACCGCAGATATTCAGTTTATCGCTTTTCATAAGCACTATTTTATCATCAGGCGTTTTTATTATGCAGCGCGCTGCAAGCCTTAAAGGATATACACGGTCTTCGCATTTATCAATGTTTGTATATATTAAAGGCTTGTATTTTTTTGAAAGAACATATTTATATATCATCCAGGCCTGGGCGTCTGAATACATATCTGTCGCGCGCTCGCCTTCTACGAACATTATCTCATGATCGGCTTCAATTTCATCAGTTAGTCGTTTTTTAAGCTTTACTTCATAAAAGATACCTTTATTGAAAACTTGAAGAAAATATTCTATAGGAGTATCTATATACCACGCAACAGTTTCCAGTTCCCGTACAATTTCAATTTCATATCCGGTTTCTTCTATAAATTCGCGCCTTAGCGCTTCTTCGTGAGTCTCGCCTTCCTGAACTCCGCCGCCCGGAAGAAAATAACCGAGTTTGTTTTTAACTATAAGTACTTTGTTTTGTGAGTCTGTAACAATTCCGTATACGCCTGTTCTTTGCACTACGTCCCGTTCAGGCTTTCTTATTCCGAATACCTGCAAAGCCGTTCACCTCTGTTATGTATAATAAAAAGTCTGTTATCTTTATTTTACCGTCGCGCACATTACCGCTTTTATCGTGTGCATACGATTTTCCGCTTCGTCAAATACTTTTGAATATTTGCTTCTGCAAACTTCGTCTGTTACTTCCATTTCGGATATTCCGTACTTTTGATATACCATTTCGCCGAATTCTGTCTGCCTGTCATGGAAAGAGGGCAGGCAATGAAGGAATATGGCATTTTCGTTATTAGTGTTTTTAATCATTTCCATATTAACCTGGTAAGGAAGAAGCAAATCGATTCTTTCTTTAATTTTGTCTTCTTCACCCATTGAAACCCATATATCGGTATAAATTACGTCGGCATTCAGAACGCCCGATACAACGTCGCTTGTAAGTGTCACCGAGCCGCCAGCTGACTGCGCTATCTTATTCATTTCATCAACAAGCCATTTTTCCGGCATAAGCTCCAAAGGAGATATTACTGTGAAGTTTATGCCGAGTTTTGCGCATATTATCAAAAGAGCGTTTGCCACATTGTTTCTGCCGTCACCTGAATATACTACTTTAATTTCATTATAAGGTTTTTTAATGTTTTCTTTTATTGTCAGCACGTCAGCCAAAGCTTGCGTGGGATGGTCAAAATCGGTAAGCCCGTTCCATACCGGAATGCCTGAATATTTGGCAAGATCCTCAACTGTCTTTTGGGCGAACCCTCTGAATTCAATACCGTCATAAAATCTTCCCAGCACATTTGCCGTATCTTCAATGGATTCCTTTTTGCCCATTTGGCTGTTAGTAAGGAACGTAACGTTCGCGCCTTCGTCGTATGCTGCAACCTCAAAAGCGCATCTTGTGCGAGTTGACGTTTTTTCAAACAGAAGTACAATGTTTTTTCCTTTAAGTAACTCGCCATTTATTTTATTTTGTTTTTTTACTTTAAGCTCTGCT
>JAAZOI010000050.1 GCA_012797825.1 Eubacteriaceae bacterium
ACAAAATTAAACGAGCTTTTAAAATCATCATAACTTTCATACGGAAGCCCTGCAATTAAATCGGTATGAATGTGCATATTGTTTGCTTCTGTAAGACGCATTAAATTATGCTCCAAATTATTAAGGTCGGTTTTTCTGTTTACCGCTTTCAGAGTCTGTTGTTTGGCGCTTTGCACTCCCGCTTCCAATTGAACGTAATGCGGCGGCATTTTATTAAGAAGCGAAACACTGTCTTCGCTTAAAATATCTGCCGATATTTCAAAGTGGAAGGTTGTGCAGTCGTTGTTTTCCAATATAAACTGCCAGATTTTCTGCGCACGTACGTCATCGGCGTTAAAAGTTCTGTCCGTGAATTTTATAATAGGAACTTTATTCTCGATAAAAAAAGTAAGTTCATCAAAAACCTTTTCAAGGCTTTTATAGCGCAAATGCTTATCGTTTGCCGACATACAGTATGCGCAGCTGTATGGGCAGCCGCGGCTTGATTCGTAATACATAATTTTATTTTTAAAACATTTTATATTATCCAGATTATACGGGAAAATGATATCATTCATATTTATTAATTCATCGGTCTTATCCGTGCTTATTATTTCATTTCCTTGTCTGTATACAATGTTATTAATACGGTCAAAACCGTTATTATTTGTAATTGCCGTCAATAGCTTGTTTAAAATAAGCTCGCCTTCGCCGAGAATGATAATATCAGTCGAGGGGTTGTCTTTTAAAAAATCCGCTGAACCAAAACTGACTTCGGGACCGCCGAGTATTATCTTACAGGCGGGGTTTATTTTTTTAAGTTTAGATATTATTTTTTTTATGAATTCAACATTAAAAATATATACTGAAAACATATATATATCCGCTTTGCTTTGCATGATATTTTTTAAGACAATGTCAGTTTCATCGTTGATACTGTATTGCAATAAATCAACTTTAAATATGTTCTTATCAATATGGTTTATTAAAATATGCGCAGCAAGGCATGTGTGGATGTATTTTGAGTTTATAGCGCAGAATATGGCTTCCATAAAATTCCTTTATACTCTAAATATTATTTATATTATCACGAATATATAAAAAAATAAAAGAGTTTAATATTTTCTAAATGGTTTACAATTGTATAAAATTGGTTATATAATATCAGTATACTGATTGAGAGGTGTAGATAAATGAAAATAACAAAAATCGACGTAATGATTTTAAAACCTAATCAAAAGAATACTGGGGGCGGGGTAAAAATAGATTGGGCGAACTTTGACAGAAACTGCAGACCTATAGTATGCCGCATACATACAGATGAAGGAATATACGGAGACGGCGAAGCAGGTATGCTTTTCGGCGTTGGGGCTCTTGGAACAGCAGGAATGATGCGCGATTTTGCGCGTATGATAATCGGCATGGATCCGCTTGATAATGAAGTAATCTGGGATAAATTTTATAAGCAGGGTTATTTTACTCAAAGCGGAGGACCGATTATTTATGCGGCTATTTCGGCATTTGATATGGCTTTATGGGACATAAAAGGTAAATATTTTAAAGTTCCGATTGCGAAGTTATTGGGCGGAAGCCGAAGAAAAGAACTTCGTTGCTATGCAAGCCAGCTTCAGTTTGGTTGGGGTCCGGAGTTAACACCCGCATTCCAGACGCAGGATTACGTAAATAATGCCCTGAAAGCCGTAAGCGAGGGATATAACGCAATAAAAATTGACTTCTTCACACTTGATAAAGACGGCAGCGGTTTTACCGAAGAACAGCGCTGCGGACTTCTTGAACCGTACTATGTTGACCTGGTAGAAGAAAGAGTTGCGGCAGTAAGGGAAGCCATAGGTCCGAAAGTTGACTTAATTGTTGAAGGACACTCATTTACGGATGCGCTTTCAGCTGTTCAGATAGGCGAGAGAATTAAACAATACAACATATTTTACTATGAAGAAGCCTGCACTCCCACACCGAAGATGCAGAAATATGTGGCCGACGCGCTTGGCATACCTATGGGCAGCGGTGAGAGAATATTCTCGAGATGGCAGTATGCGCCTTACATAGAAAACTTATCTCTTCAAGTGCTGCAGCCTGACCTTTCTAACTGCGGCGGTATAACTGAAGCTAAAAAAATTGCGGATATGGCTTACATTTATGATATAGGAATTCAGTCGCATGTTTGCGGCACGGCGTTAACGCTTGCGGCATCGCTGAATTTTGAATCAGTTATTCCGAACTTCATAATTCACGAACATCATGTTGTACAGTTCAGACAATATATGAAAGAGCTCTGCACGGTAGATTTTGAACCCGAAAACGGCAAATTCAAAGTTCCCGACGGAATAGGGCTTGGAACAGAATTGAGCGAATTCGCGCTTACACATTGCGAAAAGTGGACAATTGAATAAACTTTAACTAAAGTAAGCTAAAGTAAAGTAATTTAAATTAATGCGGTAAGACTTTAAATAAGCAAGTTTTACCGCATTTTTCCGTTTAAATATAATATAATTTAATAAATAAATTAATATTATTAATAAAATAATTAAATATATTAATATTTATGTTGACATATTTTAGTTTATATAATATATTGTATTTGTAAATAATAGTTTTAAAGAAGGTAGATAAAGTATGGAATATTCAATACCGGCAAGCTGCCCTGTATGCGGCGAAAAACTAAACATAACAAAATTAAGCTGCCCTAATTGTAAAACAGACATCAGCGGCAAGTACAAACCATGCATATACTGCGGGCTTGACGATAAGATGAGTCTTTTTCTTGACACTTTTTTGAAATGCCGCGGCAACATTAAGGAAGTAGAAAAAGCGCTTAATATATCGTACCCGACAGTGAAAGGTCTTTTAGACGAACTTTTGAAAAAGCTTTTTTCACAGGATTATGCAGAGGAAGACAGTAATCAGACAAAATCGTCAGAAGTGCTGGATATGCTGGAAAAAGGCGAAATAACCGCTGCGCAGGCAGCCGAACTTTTATCAAAATCAAAGGAGAGATAGAAATGGAAGATAAAACACGTATTCTTAATATGGTAAGCGAAGGTAAAATTACAGTAGAAGAGGCATCAATACTTCTTGACGCGCTTGATAAAAAAGAAAAAATATCGGAAGAGCCTATAGCCATGAAAGGAAAGCAGGGAAGAAAACCGACAAAATTGCGTGTAAATATTGACGCGAACGAAAACTCTAAAAAGTCAAAAGTAAACGTAAATATTCCGCTTTCGCTTGTTAAAACACTAGGTCCGATAATATCTAAAAATCTGCCCAAAGAAGCTAAAGAAGAAATGGATAAAAAAGGCGTAGATTTAGTCGCTATAATGAACAGCATTGACGAATTTATTGAAGCCGCCGGTGAAGAAGATATAGTTAATGTTGACATTGAAGGTGATGAACCCGCAAAGGTACGAGTATATGTTGAGTAGACCTGCGCTGTTTTTATTAGTGTCGATAAATATAAAAAAGGAAAAGCATTTTAGGCTGTTTTTACCGATACCGGTATTCTTAGTCTATTGCTTTACAGAAATGATACTTGATATTATGGATTTTGCGGCGCTTTTTGTACCGAAAAATGCCAGAGCTATAAAAGGAAAACATTCATCCGTATCGTTTCAGACAGTTCACTCGGGCATGACTTGCGCGCACTTAGTAGTTAAAGATATATTTTCAATAAAAGCTCCGTGGGAACTCTGCTCGGTTGATGCGGACGGAGTAAAGATAAGAATAAAATTTTACTGATAAGGAAACAAAAAAGATGAGAATATTATTAAAATGGTTAATATGCTGTTTCTCTCTGTATCTGGCAATGTTTTTATTTCCGCAGTATGTGAACGTATATGAAAGCCCTTATATTATAATAGCGGCTGGAACGGTACTGTGGCTGGTAAATATATTTATCAGACCTCTTGCGCAGGTAATATCAATAATAGCAACGCTTTTAACATTCGGCATATTCAGCGTTATTGTCAACGCTGCAATGGTTGCGCTTACAGACGCTATGTTTAGAGGGCTTGATATAACAAGCTTTTGGGTTGAGATATTTATAGCAGTTTTAATATCCGTGGGAAATATGATACTATCGCCGAAAGTAAGAAGAAGCTAGAAAGTATGAGATAATATATAAAAGAATAATCATTTACTTCCAATTGGAAGTAAATGATTATTCTTATTTTACTTTTGCGATAAGCTCTATAGTATCAAAATATTTTCCGCCTTCAGCTGCCATCATATCTATATCTCTTATAGCATAAGGATTGGGGCTTTCTAACCATTCTTCCCATGCTAAACTATGGCATAAATGAGAAAAAGCGTGAGTAATCTCAATTTTATCCGATTGCTGCCAAAGATTTTTCCACCAATCTAAAGTATAAAAATTTATATCTTCCTGCCAAAACGGCATAAGCTCTTCGGGCACGCCGTTTGTAAATTCTTTTTTTAATCCCGGTATACTTACCGCAATTATTCCGCCTTTTTTCACAATCGGCGCAAGATGTTCATCGATATAATTTTTATCTGCTCCGAAATAATGGAATGCGTCTATGCAGAAAACAGCGTCAAAGTATTCATGCGCAAACGGAAGAGAGTGAGCTTCGGTTTGAATTGGTATGATTTCGTTATCAAGACCAAGCTTTTTAAACCGCTGATAATTATCGGTTGGGTTTATCCATAAGTCCGCCGCGAAAACGGTCGCTTTATATTCTTGCGCCAAATATATAGAGGTAAGACCGCATCCGCATGCCAAGTCAAGAATTCGCAAAGAGTGCTTTATTTCAATATTCTCAGTTAATTCTTCTAAAATCCGCAAGCAATTAGGTCCCATCATATTTTGAAGAAGAAAATCTTTATCAAGTCTTGTGTTTTTTCCGAAAATCATATCAATCATCCTTTTTATTTAATTATATTAAATATTTTAGTTTAAAAATTCTCTTTCTTATATAACAGATAAAAAAGCGTTTGGAATTAGCCCAAACGCCGATTTTTATAATGTTTTCATATTTGTAATTATTTTATATATAGTTTTTACAGAAAGATAATATTTTTCCGCAATATCTTTTGCGCTTGATCCGCTTTTATATTGCTCATATATATCAAGGTTTCTTAGATATGTTTGCTGTTTGCTGTTATTTATTTCACCCCAAGATTTTTTATTTTTATCTTTTCTGGGTATATATAAATATTCTGCATCAATATAACATTGAATTTCTTCCAGTAAAACTTTTGGCAGTATGCTGCCTGCGTTTATATAGCTCATTATGCACCTCCGTTTAATTTTGGATTTGCAAAGGCTATTTTATATATGAGTTATGAACAGCCTTTGCTATGCATAACGCACAATATCCGATTTATAAATAAGTCATACTTCCTTTCTTTATATAGTTTATATAAATATTATAATTATTTTTTATAATGCGTCAAATAAAAACACGGCATATAGCGCCGTGTTTTACAATCAAATTAAAATTTGTTTAAACGTTCTTTATATTTTGAAAGGCTTGCCTTAACCATTTCGGGATTGGGGGAACCCGGCTGCTTTCTTAGCGCCAGCGAGTTTTCAACCGTTATCGCGCTTAATAATCCTTCGTCAAAATCGGGATGAATGTTTTTCATCTCGTCAAGAGTCA
>JAAZOI010000051.1 GCA_012797825.1 Eubacteriaceae bacterium
CAGGATGTTGAAAAGACAATAAAAGGCAAACTGCCGCAGGTTAAAATAACATCGGAAGCGGCAAAAGGATTTTCCGGTTACGGAAACCAGATAGGTCTTTGCACGGGACAGGTGAAAGAGTATTACCATGAAGGTTTTTTGGCAAAGCGAATGGAAGTGGGCGCTGTAATAGGCGCGGCAAAAGCTGAAAACGTAAAGAGACTTAAACCCGCAGAAGGAGATATTATCATTTTGCTCGGCGGAAGAACAGGCAGAGACGGAATAGGCGGAGCAGTCGGCAGCTCAAAAGCTCATAACGATTTATCAGTTCAGAAAAGCGGTTCTGAAGTGCAAAAGGGAAACCCCGTAGAAGAGCGAAAACTGCAAAGACTTTTCAGAAACCCCAAAGCCGCGCAGATGATAAAAAAATGCAATGATTTCGGCGCGGGCGGTGTATCGGTCGCGATAGGAGAACTGGCGGACAGCCTTGATATATATCTTGACAAAGTGCCTAAAAAATACGAAGGCCTTGACGGAACAGAGCTTTCAATAAGCGAATCGCAGGAACGTATGGCAGTGCTTATTGATAAGAAGCATAAACAGGAATTTATGGAAATTGCGAGCGAAGAAAATATTGAGGCGACAATTGTAGCGGATGTCACCGGCTCGGGACGTCTTAAAATGTATTGGCGCGATAAGGAAATTGTTAATTTAAGCAGGGAGTTTCTTGATACTAACGGAGCGTACCGTGAGATTGACATATATATGGACGAGCCGCAAAAAGTATCTTATTTTGATACAAATGAAGGAAATGATGATATTGCAAACAGTTTGTTCGAATTGCTAGGAAATATAAATTCAGCCTGCGACAAAGGACTTGTCGAGCAATTTGACGGAACAATCGGCGCGTCTAATATATTGTTTCCATACGGAGGAAAATATCAGCTTACGCCTGTTGACGGCATGGCGTCAAAACTACCTGTATACGATACAAATACAGCGACAGTTATGACACACGGATACAACCCGTACCTTACGGAACAGAGTTTGTTTCACGGCGGTGCGTACAGCATAATACTTGCGCTGTCAAAAATGACGGCAATGGGAGCTGATTATAAAAAAGCAAGGCTGAGTATGCAGGAATACTTTGAAAAGCTGCTAAGTGACTCTGCAAAATGGGCAAAACCGTTTGCGGCGCTGCTCGGAGCGTTTGAAGCACAAAATAATATGCATACTCCGGCAATCGGAGGAAAAGACAGCATGTCGGGGACATTTAACGAGCTTAATGTGCCTCCGAATATTATATGTTTTGCAGTTTGCGTATGCGACGCGGATAATATTATCTCGCCGGAAATTAAAAATACTGACAGTAAAATATTAATGCTTCATCTTAAGAAAGATGAAAATTATCTTATAGATTACGATTATGCTAAGAAAATGTTTGATAAAGTGCATGAGCTTAGTAAAGATAAAAAAATATTATCGGCAAAAACTGTGTCTATGGAAAAACCTGTTATATCTCTTATAAAAATGGGATTTGGAAATAAAATAGGAATGAATATAACAGCTGACAGAAAAACGCTGTTTACTAATTGTGACGGCGACATAATTTTAGAAGTAAAAGACTCGGGCATTATTGAAGAACTTAAAACAAGCGGTTTATTATTCAGTGAAATTGCGCGTACATGCAAAGAAGAGGCAGTTTTAATAGAAAACAAATCTTTAAGTTATAAGAATTTAATTGATATTTGGACAGGCAAATTAGATAAAGTTTTTCCGATTAAGGCAAAATACGAAGATATAAAAATACCTCAAATTTATTATGAAACTAAATCATATAAAAAATGCAATATAAAAACCGCAAAACCTGTAGTATTTATACCGACTTTCCCGGGGACAAACTGCGAGTACGATACAGCGAAAGCTTTTGAAAATGCGGGAGCAAAACCGGAGGTATTCGTATTTAAAAACCTTACAACATCCGACATAAATTACAGCGTTGAAAAAATGGCTGAGCATATAAAAAAAGCAAATATAGTAGCACTGCCGGGAGGGTTCTCCGCGGGGGACGAGCCTGACGGAAGCGGCAAATTCATTGTTTCGGTATTTAAAAACGAGCTTATAAAAAATGAAGTGCATTCGTTACTTGATAAAAGGGACGGACTTATGCTCGGTATATGCAACGGGTTCCAGGCGCTTATAAAACTCGGACTGCTGCCGTACGGAAGAATAACCGATATTACGCCGACTAGCCCAACGCTTACATTTAATACGATAGGCAGGCATATATCGAAAATATCGATGGTAAGGGTAAGGTCAAACATGTCTGTATGGCTTAAAAATGCGGACATGAATACAACCTACAACAATGTGCTGTCCCACGGCGAAGGCAGATTTGTAGCGGATGAAGAAACACTCAAGATACTGGAGAAAAATAACCAGTTAGCGCTTCAATACGTTGATCATAACGGAATATCAGTAAACGACAGCGAGTATAACCCCAACGGCTCGGCATGGGCTATAGAAGGAATTACGAGCCCTGACGGCAGAATACTTGGCAAAATGGGACATACAGAGAGAACAGGAAAATACCTGTACAAAAATATTCCCGGAGAGTTTGATTTGAAACTTTTCGCTTCCGCTGTTGAATATTTTAAATAAGGAGATAATAACTTTATGAAAAAAGTCGCTTTAGTAATGGGCAGCAAGTCAGATTTAAGCATTGCAGCAAAATCTAAAGATATATTGGAAGCGTTTGGAATAGAAGTGGATTTAAGAGTAATATCCGCTCACAGGACGCCGTATGAAGCCGTGGAATACGCCCGTGATGTGTATAAGAACGGCATTGAAGTAATAATTGCCGCCGCAGGCAAAGCAGCTCACCTTGCGGGAGTGCTGGCGGGGGTTACTCATCTGCCGGTAATAGGAATACCGATTAAAAGCTCATTCTGCGACGGGCTTGATTCGCTGTTATCAGTTGTTCAAATGCCGAAGGGCGTGCCTGTTGCATGCGTTGCAGTTGACGGAGCGGAAAACGCGGCGTATCTGGCGATACAGATACTTTCGCTGAAATATGAAGATTTAATGCAGAAATTTATTGAACATAAAGAATATATGAAAATTGACGTGGCAAAACAAGATATGGAGGTTAGAGAGTAAATGAATAAATTAGAGATGCTTTACGAAGGCAAAGCGAAAAAAGTTTTTAAAACAGAAAATCCCGATATATACATCATTGAGTATAAAGACGACGCGACGGCTTTTAACGCTTTAAAAAAAGGCACGATTGTTGGGAAAGGCGTAGTTAACAATAAAATGAGCGCGATTATCTTTGAACTGCTTAAAGACGAGGGCATACCCACTCATTTTGTAAAACTGCTTTCGGATACGGAACAGGAAGTAAAAGCAGTAAAAATTGTTCCTCTTGAAGTTATTATCCGCAATGTTGCGGCAGGCAGTTTTTCAAAAAGATTAGGCGTTGAAGAAGGATCGGCTCTTAAAAACGTTATATTTGAAATATGTTACAAAAACGACGAATACGGAGATCCGTTAATAAATGATTACCATGCGACGGCATTGGGGCTTGCAACAAGCGAAGAACTTGAGATAATAAAGAAATATTCTTTTAAGATAAATGATATATTAATTAATTTCTTTAAAGAACGAGGAATGAGACTTATAGACTTTAAGATAGAATTCGGAAGATATAACGGAGAAATTGTTCTTGCAGATGAAATATCACCCGATACTTGCAGGCTGTGGGAAATAGGTACAGACAGGAAAATGGACAAAGATCGTTTCAGACGAGATTTAGGCAATATTGAAGAAACATATAAAGAAGTTTTAGACAGAGTACAATTAAAGAAATAATATGAGGTTATGATGGAAATCTTTAATGACAAATTCCACGAAGAGTGCGGGGTTGTGGGTATTTACAAAAAAGATAAAAAAGACGCCGCCAAATTTGTTTATTACTGCCTATACGCGCTGCAGCACAGAGGGCAGGAGAGCGCGGGCATTGCGGCAAACGATAATGGGCAAATTAACAATAAAAAAGGCATGGGGCTTTTAAGCGAAGTATTCTCAAACGGCAACGGAGTAGACGGGCTTAAAGGGCATATTGCTATAGGGCAGGTAAGATACACCACGGCGG
>JAAZOI010000052.1 GCA_012797825.1 Eubacteriaceae bacterium
TATATTTTCAAACAGCTATGTAATGATAATTTTAAGCTCTGTGGCATTTTATATTTATAATAATCGCGTTCCGTCTGTTCGGAAAAAAGGAGCTTTCCCAGCTATCTGTAGTAGACTTGGTGTTTATTTTGCTTATAAGCAACTCCGTACAAAACGCAATGGTAGGCTCAAACACTACTCTTGCGGGCGGGCTTGTTGCCGCTGCCGCGTTGTTTTTGACTAATTTTATAATAAAACAAATAATGTTCCGCTTCCCCCGTTTCAGCAAATTTTTGCAAGGCGAGAATATGATGCTTATTTATGAAGGCAAGCTTAATAAAAAAAATATCGATAAAGCAAAGCTGTCGGTAGATGAAATTATGGAAGTTCTGCGAGAGCACGGCGTATCAAGAATTGAAGACGTTACTCTTGCGGTGCTTGAAGTCGATGGCAATATAAGCGTGCTTTCGGATAATTTTACAAATAAATCCGTAAGAAAAAGAAAATCGCGCCAGGGCGTATCACAGAAGCACAGCTAGGCAAAAATAAGTGGTTACATTTATTATAATTCTAATTAAAGATTTTGAGATACAATATGAGTATTATCCTGAAGACGACCATAGTAAGAAGCCGGGTATTATTAAAATTGATAAAATTAATGATACTATAGAAATTTTGCGTCCGGCTGAAGATGATATTTATATTACTCACACAGCTGCTGAATTAAATTCAATGAGAGATTCCGTTAATGAAATGCGCAAAGAAGAAGGCAGAAGCGAATTAACTGAGGAAGAATGGCCAAACGCAACCAAAGATGACAGTTATTATTGGTTTGCATATCATGCAATTTCTGAAATTACAAAAGCTTATAATAATGGAATAGTTTTAGAAAAAGGAAGTTCTGCTTGGTATTGATCTCAACAATCAAGCCATTACTGCAAAAAAATCATAATTAATCCTTTAATTACCCCTATCTGTAGACACTGCATATGAAAAATTTAATAAGACTAAGTTTATTTATTATTAAGGTAATTATGTTTAAAGACGTAGAACTAAAAATAAAAAAAAGAAACCAAATACTGTTTTCAAGAGACTCTCTTTGCTTACAGGACCTCAGCGCGTTAATATCAGACCAGACCCACCGCACCCTTGTAATGTGGGCTTTGAATTGCGGAAATATAGTTGTTGATGAAATAGAGCAAAAGTACCCATATGAAACAAGACCGAAAAACGCTCTTGAACTTTGCAAATTATGGGCGCGCGGCGAGGTTAAAATGCCTGCCGCTAAAAGAGCTATATTAGACTGCCATGCCGCCGCGAAAGAACTTTCCGACCCGGCATACAGCGCTTTATGTCATGCCGTTGGACATGCAGGAGCCTCAGTACATGTTGAAACTCACGCAATAGGACTGCCTATTTATGAGCTTACCGCGATAGTTATAAAAAACTGCTATAAAGATTATGAAAATGATGTTACGAAAAAAATTGATTTCTATATTCAAAGACTTATTTACTGGCAGAAAAATATCGGCAATATTAATATGAAATGGGCGGGTTTTTTAAAAGATGATAATTAGTCAACCAAAAAAACACTTATACAGCAAAAAAAGACTGCATGTTTTGCAGTCATTTTGATTTTTATTAATATTAATTATGTTCCGCTTCAGCATCCGCTTTAGTTTTGTGTATTGTACCCTTCGGATGCTGCGGCGGCGCGTATATGGAATATAATTTAAGCGGCTTATTGCCTGTATTTATTAAATTATGCCATGTACCTGCGGGTATAATAATCGCGTAATTTTCATTCACCGCTCCCTGCAAATCAAGGTTATCTTTGCTGCATCCCATTTTAGCAAGACCCTGACCTTCTTCTATACGTATAAACTGATCAAGATTATCATGCATTTCCGCTCCGATATCTTCTCCGACATTAATACTCATTAAAGTAAGCTGCAAATGATGTCCTGTCCAGAATGCCAGACGAAAATAATCATTTTGTCTGGTTGCCTTATCAATATCAAATATTATAGGTTCAGGACCGTAATCTTTCATCCAAGGCATCGGCATTTTGCCATTCGGCATATTATCTTTATCCAAATTTTTCAATCCCTTCAAAAAAGTTGTTATATAATATACACTATGCGCCTTTGCTATGTGATGTTCATAAATATGTAACAGTATTGGTTTTGCTTATAGCTGCAATTTAAATCTTTATATATTAAAATCAAGTAATATTATTAATAAAATTTGGAAACCTACATAATATGATTAAAATATTTGGAGGTTTTTATTATGTGGGAAGCTGGAATAAAAATAGATGAAATAAAAGAAATAAGAGTAAAAAGCAATGTGTATTTAGGCGTCGGGGCTATAACTAAAATTAACGATATTGCAAAAGAGTTTAAAGAAAAGAATATATGCAATGTGTTAATAGTCACAGGCAAAGGAGCGTATATAAAAACAGGCGCGTGGGACCATGTTCAGGCAGCTTTAAATATGTATGACATAAAATACAAATTATTTAATGAAGTAACTCCTAACCCGACTGTACAGCAGGTAGACAGTGCTGTTAAGCTGGGAGCTGATATAGGCGCGCAAGCTGTTATAGCTATAGGCGGCGGCAGCGCGATTGATACCGCAAAAAGCGCGGCGATACTGCTTAAATATCCCGATAAAACAGCGGCGGACTTATACGAATTTAAATTCACACCTGTAAAAGCCGTTCCAATAATCGCTATTAACTTAACCCACGGAACAGGCTCGGAAGCCAACAGATTCGCGGTTGTAAGCATACTCGAAAAAGAATACAAACCCGCTATTGCATACGATGTAATTTACCCTCTTTACTCAATAGACGACCCCAGCCTTATGACTAAACTTCCGCCTAACCAAACTGCGTATGTTACTGTTGACGCATTAAATCATATAATAGAAGCCTCCACATCCAAAGCTACAAATCCTTTCTCTATTGTTCTCGCAAAAGAAACCGTAAGACTTATCGGCAAGTATCTGCCAATTGCTCTTTCAAACCCCGAAGACCTTACCGCTCGGTATTTCCTTTCTTACGCCTCCATGATTGCCGGTATTTGTTTTGATAACGGACTTTTACATTTCACTCATGCTCTCGAGCATCCGCTCAGCGCAGTAAAGCCTGATCTTGCCCACGGACTGGGACTGTCTATTATTCTGCCCGCGGTTATAAAACAAATTTATCCTTCAACCGCGCAAATACTTGCAGACGTGCTGTCACCCATACTTCCGGGTCTTAAAGCGGAAGAATTTGAAGCCGAATATGTTGCTAAAGAGATTGAAAAATGGCTTGCTAGCTTCGGCATTGTCACCAAGCTTTCCGATATAGGCATCACAAACGATGATGTGCCTAAACTTGTTGATTTGGCTTTTAATACTCCGAGCCTTGGTTTGCTTTTAAGCATGGCGCCCGTTAAAGCCGAGAGAAGTGTAGTAGAAGCAATATATACCGACTCAATTTAGTATTACAAAAAATAATTGCCGCCGTTTAGGCGGCTTATTTTTTTAAAGAAATTAAATTACTTTTCCCACCAGCCAAATGCCACTACCGATCTGTTTAGTTTTTCACTCGCTGATTTTATATATACGGTATAGTTTCCTGTCGGGGCTTCAATAAATTTTCCGTCTTCTTCGGCAACCAATGTTGTATTGGGAGGCACTATTCTTTCATACACGTTTATCCCGCTTTGAGGCGTCATAGTTGTGGACTCTAAATATCTTATTTCAACTCTGTTCTTAGGCGTTGGTTTTAAAGCTGTGTTAGTCGGAGAAACTTTTTCCGACACAATTCCCTTTTGTTCAAACTCTGCGTTAAGCCAAATCTCAACTGTTAAATAGTCATCGGAAAAGTTTGATATAGTAAAAACATTCGCGAACAGATTAATATTCGAATTATGCGGATTAAAAAGTCCAGCCCAAGCGCTAAGTCCGCTGCCGGCATACAAATTCTCGCTCTGCCCAACAAAATATCTTCCCTGCATTGATTCGTATAATGAAATTGGTATGCTTACTGTCTCCAATAACTTTAAGTCTCTACCCTCTGTGTATACGCTTATTTCATTAGCCATTTTGTCATCTCCAGTTTATTTAAACTTACCTTATATTTTATTCTTAAAATTTGCATATGTTCTAAACGTGTAATATCTGTTTGTTATATTCCATATATAATTAGATAATTCTTGAAAATTATTGCTGTAAATACTATACTGATTTTATACAAATTTTTACAATAGATTACTTAACAAAAGAAGGTGTATTTTATGTACTGCGACGTACTGCTTATTAATCCCCTTGGAAGCAAATATGAAGACGCCGATGAACATTTGGGACTTGGCTATATAGCGTCCTATGCACGCGCTCACGATATAAGCGTCGCGATAATAGACGTTCCCTTAAACGGCTGGACTTTAAAGCAGGCTGCTTTTGAAATAGCAAAATATTCGTGCAAATTAATAGGCATCAGCATTCCGTTTCAGCAGTACGCCAAACAAGCGCTTGAGCTGATTAGAGAGCTTAGGGCTGAGGGTTTTACGTGTCATCTCACCGCAGGGGGCATATTCCCCACCTTTTCGTATGAAGAGCTTTTTGCCCTGTGTCCTGAAATAGATTCTATAATATTAGGCGAAGGTGAAATTACTTTCTGCGAGCTTGCGCAAAAGATAATTGCAGATAAAGACTGGCGCGATGTTCACGGCATATCTTACTTGGAAAACGGAAAAGTAATAACAACCCAGGTAAGACCGCTTGAAGAAAACATTGATAATTTCCCCTACCCCGCGCGAGATACTCTTCCTCTTGTATTAAAAAGGCAACCCTCCGTATCAATGCTGTCTTCCCGCGGCTGTTACGGCGGATGTTCTTTCTGCAGCGTCGTGCCGTTTTTTTCTTCATTCGGTCCCAGATGCAGAGTGCGAAGCACGGAAAATATAATTGATGAAATGCAAATGCTTATAAGTACATACGGCGTTCATAATATCATATTCAATGATGCTGAATTCGCAGGCGGCATAGCTATAAACCGCGCGCAAACGATAGAAATCGCAGAAGAGATTATAAAAAGAAATTTCAATATACATTTCAGCATACAATGCAGAGTAAACGATATTGATTATGAGACTTTTGATAAATTAAAGTAGGCAGGGCTCAGAAGAGTTTTCTTAGGCGTGGAATCAGGCTCGCAAGCAGTGCTTGACAGGTTTAAAAAAGGCGTAAGCGTACAGGATAATATAAACGCGATAGAAATACTTTCAAAACTGGATCTGTATGTATCAATGGGTTTTATTATGTTTGACGAGCATACCACGTTTGAGGAGGTTTCCGAAAATATGGACTTTATAAAGGAAGTAAAATCTATTATGCCTAAAGGAAAGTTACAGGACGTGTTCATTGCGACAAAAGCTTTACCGCTTGCGGGCTCTGAAGTTGAACGAAAATTAAAACAATCGGGCAAATACGAAGGAAACTGTCTTGAATTTGATTATAAACTAAATGATCCAAACATGGAAAAACTGTTTAATTCAATGTTAAAAGTAAGCAAGGCCACGCAGCGCACAAGCGGTTTAATAAAACATAAAAATAACTGGGACACCAACTGGATGATTTTATAATAAGGCGTAGAGTTTAAATTCTAGGGAATAATTATGCCGGAAAACAAATCCAAAAAACCGATACTTTTTAAAATAGGAATAGTTTTATTAATATTAAGCAGCGTGCTTTGGCTGACCCCGCTGCTTGTTCCTTTTACTTCATTGTCCGTATATACTAAGGCAGTCATAATTTCATCCACTTTAATATGCGCCGAAGTTATGTTTTGGATAAGCGTTTTACTTCTAGGTAAAGAAGCCGTAAAAAAATACAGAAACAGGCTCAATCCGCGTAACTGGAGAAAAAAATCAAATACAATAAAAAATGAAGATAATGATATTGATAATATATAGGCATATGCAGCGTCTTAATAAAAGTATTACCAAAGTCTGATTATTTATTAATTCATGATACAATAAATATATATTTCCAAAGGAGAACAGACTTGCTTTAATATGTACAATTTTAACTTTGAACTCAATTAAATTAAAATATTAAAA
>JAAZOI010000053.1 GCA_012797825.1 Eubacteriaceae bacterium
CCGCTGTGGATTACCGAAGTAGTAGGCGGTATGGGAGAAGACGGAAGAACTTTGGTTACAAAGAACTCCTACAGGATGTTAAATACCCTTTATAACTTAGGCATGTCTCCGGAGCCGAATATAACAATACTTTGGTCGCAAAACCTTCCGCAAGCGTTTAAAAGATTTGCGGCGAAAATTTCTTGTGATACAAACTCAATACAATATGAAAATGATGATCTGATGAGACAAAGTTTCGGTGATGATTATGCGATAGCTTGCTGTGTATCTGCAATGACAGTAGGAAAAGATATGCAGTTTTTCGGCGCGCGGGTAAACCTTCCCAAACTTCTGCTTATGAGCTTAAACGGCGGAAAAGACGAAATAACGGGCATACAGGTAGCGCCGGAGCACGAAGCTTATACGGGCGAATACTTAGAATACGATAAAGTATGCGCTCAACTTGATATATACCGCGAGTGGCTTGCGAAAACTTACGTTAACGCCATGAATATAATCCACTATATGCACGACAAGTACGCGTACGAAAAAACCCAGATGGCGCTGCATGACACAAACGTGCGAAGGCTTATGGCTTTTGGCATTGCTGGGCTTTCGGTTCTTGCAGACTCGCTCTCTGCTATAAAGTACGCTAAAGTAAAATGCGTAAGAGACGCGCAAGGGCTTATTGTAGATTACGAAGTGGAAGGCGCCTATCCTACATTCGGAAACGATGATGACAGAGTTGACTCAATAGCTGTAGAGCAAGTCAAATTATTCTATGAAGCTTTGAAGAAAAACCCCACATATCGCGACGCTGTCCATACGGTTTCAGTGCTTACAATAACATCAAATGTTGTTTACGGCAAAAAAACAGGCTCGACCCCCGACGGCAGAAAAAAAGGCGAACCGTTCGCGCCCGGCGCTAACCCGATGCACAACCGTGAAAAAAACGGCGCGCTGGCATCGCTTAACTCTGTTGCGAAACTTCCTTATGATATGTGCAAAGACGGCATATCAAACACATTTTCAATAGTGCCTCAGGCTTTAGGACATGATGAACAGACAAGATATGCTAACTTAATATCAATCCTGGACGGATATTTTATACAAAACGCTCATCATCTGAATGTCAATGTGCTGAACCGCGAAACGCTAATGGAAGCGTACCGCGACCCTAATACTCACCCCAACCTGACTATTAGAGTATCAGGTTATGCTGTAAACTTCCACAAGCTATCAAAAGAACAGCAGATGGAAGTAATATCAAGGACATTCCACGAGGCAATGTAATGAAAGGACAAATTCACTCCTACCAGAGTCTGGGTGCCGTCGACGGCCCCGGACTCCGATTTGTTATATTCATGCAGGGCTGCCCTCTGCGCTGCGTGTACTGCCATAATCCCGATACGTGGGATATAAAAGGCGGAGAAGAATACAGCGTAGAGCAAGTAGTGCAAAAGGCTTTAAAATATAAACCTTACTTTGCCCGTAGCGGCGGCGTTACTGTATCGGGCGGCGAGCCTTTATTGCAATGGGAGTTTGTATCTGAACTTTTCAAGCTACTTCACGAGCATAACATTCATACCGCATTGGATACATCAGGTATAGCGGATATTGACAGAGCAAAAGAAGTGCTGAAAAACACCGATTTGGTATTGTGCGATTTAAAGTTTTCTAATGAATTAGATTATGTTAAGTATACAAAAGGAAGCTTTGCAAAAGTAATAGAATTTTTAAAATTAACGGAAGAAATGAATATCCCCCTTTGGATACGCCATGTGGTAGTACCGGGTCTTACTGACAGCGAAGAAAATATTTTAAATATTTATAATATCTCAAAACAATTTTCCAATTTTAAAAAGCTTGAGCTTCTGCCTTTTAAAAAAATCTGCATGTCTAAATACAACGCAATGAAAATTGATTTTCCGCTTAAAGAATATGACGAATGTTCAACATTACAAATTAACAAATTGAAAAAACTAATTAATATTATATAATAATAATAAATTTGACCTCTGCAAGTATTGGAATTTATATGAAAAAAAATATTACTCTTACAGAAAAATATCCGCCGTCGGAACCTTGCGGCTGCGATATATGCAAATCGTACTGCATCCGCCCCGGCTGGTGGACAGTAGATCAGGCGGAAACGGCAATAAAAGACGGATACGGCCCCCGCATGATGCTTGAACTTGCGCCTGAGATGAATTTCGCGGTGCTCTCGCCCGCTTTTAAAGGGTGCGAACAGGGTTTCGCTTTGCAGGAATTTTCATCTTTCGGATGCAACTTTCTAAAAGACGGAATGTGTGAAATACATTCTAAAGATTTCCTGCCGCTTGAATGCGCATACTGCCACCACACCCGTAAAGGACTTGGAATGAAATGCCATGCGGATTTAGAGCAGGACTGGAAAACCTTAAAAGGCCAGCTTCTTGTTAAGCAATGGATAGAGAAATATTTAAAGAAATAAATTTGCTAATTATAGCGGATAACTTCATCTGGCGATAGATATTGGCAGATAGCTGAAAACAGAAGCAGACTGCTTTAAACAGCTCCGCATAAAATATTAATAATTCTCTGCCTTAACTATTTACAGCCTTCTTAAATTTTTAAGCGATAAATCAAGTATCCCCGCAGAATGCGTAAGCGCTCCGGATGAAATGTAGTCTATGCCCGTATCTTTAAGGCTTTCAATTTTTTCTATAGTTACATTGCCCGAGCATTCAAGTAATGCTCTTTTATCTGTTATTTCAACGGCTTTTTTTATAGTTTCTATATCCATATTATCAAGCATTATAATATCCGCCTTAGCGTCAAGCGCTTCTTTAAGCATATCCAGATTTTCTACTTCCACTTCAATTTTGTTTGTAATCGGCGCGTAATTTCTTGCCATTTGCACGGCTTTTTTTATTCCCCCCGCAGCCGCTATATGATTGTCTTTAAGCATAACTCCGTCTGATAGGCAAAATCTGTGATTATGCCCTCCCCCTGCTTTTACGGCGTATTTTTCAAAAATTCGGTTGTTGGGTGTTGTTTTTCTCGTATCGAGTAATTTTATATTTGTATCTTTTAATAAATTAAATGCTTTTCTTGTATAGCTCGCAATTCCGCTCATTCTTTGAAGATAATTAAGAGCTGTTCTTTCCGCTGACAATATCGCCTTTATATCTCCGATAATTTCCGCAACCAAAACTTTATTTTTAACCTCATCGCCGTCTTTATAAAAGATATTAAAATCAATTTTTTTATCCAGTATTTCAAAAACACGCTTAAAAACATCAATCCCCGCAATAAAGCCGTCCTGTTTGCATATCAAGTCGGCTTTGCCTAAAGCATATTTCTTAATAATTGAGTTTGTAGATATATCTTCGCTCGGCATATCTTCTCGTAATGCCGAAAATATAAGATTATCAATATTATATTGCATTTATATCATCCTGCCTTCTTATTTCATTAATTATCATATTTTTATCCGCCTCTCCTATTGCATCGTTAGAAGGATAATTTTTAACTGAAAATATCGGATGAGGTTTTACTTCCCAATTTTTCATAATATCCGCAGCGGCTCTCTTTGAAAATACAAGGCTTTCTAAAAGCGAATTGCTTGCAAGCCTGTTTTTACCGTGCACTCCGTTGCAGCTTGTCTCCCCCACTGCGTAAAGCGCGCGCATGCTTGTGCGTCCGTTCAGATCAGATTCTATCCCGCCCATAAAATAATGCTGCGCAGGCACAACGGGCACGCATTGCTTTGTTATGTCATATCCTTCATCAAGGCATTTTTTATATATGGCAGGAAACCTTTCTTTTATATTTGTTTTCACATGTCCCGCAATGCAAAGCCTTACATAAGGCATATTGTCTTTGTCCATTTGCTGGTATATTTTGCTTGTCACAACATCTCTGGGCAGCAGTTCATCTACAAACCTTTCTCCGGCCTTATTTATAAGTATTGCTCCTTCCCCTCTTACCGATTCCGATATCAAAAAAGCCCTTCCGGGTTTTTCCGTATACAAAGAAGTAGGGTGAAATTGAATGTAATTAATATTTTTTACCTTCACATTGCGATCAAGAGCTATTGCAATCGCGTCTCCCGTAAGGTGAGGGTAATTAGTCGAACGTGTAAACAGTCCGCCTATTCCGCCTGTTGCAAGCACCGTTACATTGGCATAATAGTTTTCTGTCTTTTCGTCATTTATTCTTGCTGCAACACCGTAACACGTATTGTTTTTTTCAAGTATATCTATTACCCTGCTTTTTTCTAAAATTGTTATATTTTCATATTCTCTTGCCTTTTTAATTAGCTTGCCGTTTATTTCTTCTCCCGTAGTATCTTTAAAATGCAGTATCCTCGCCCTGCTGTGAGCGCCTTCCTTTGTGTAAGAAAACCCGTCTCCGTCACGGTCAAAATTAACTCCTATTTTTAATAAATCGGATATTATCTCTCTTGACATTCCTACCATAGTCTCAACGGCTTTTATATTATTTTCATAATGTCCGGCTTTGAGAGTATCATTTACAAAACTTTCAAAGTCTTCATCGTCTCTCTGCACGCATATTCCTCCCTGCGCCAAAAACGAATCGCTTTGATTTAGCGCGTCTTTTGTAATTACAAGAATATTTTTTTCTCTGCCTAAATTTATCGCGCAGAATAATCCGGCTATTCCGGAACCTGCAATTATTATGTCAAATTCATTCATTTTCTTTTTCCTTTTAAACAAAACTAACTTCTTTTAATTCTGTCCCGAAAAACAGTATTTTATTATTAAACTGCGTTAATAATATCAGTATCAGCATTATTATTAATTTAAATATTTATGTGATTTAGTTACTGAATGATATGTGTTTATTATTTATAATTGTAAAAAAATATATAAGGAGAAATTAATATGAGTGTTATAACTATAACTAAAGATAATTTTGATAATGAAGTATTAAAATCAAATGTGCCGGTGCTAATAGATTTCTGGGCTTCGTGGTGCGGCCCTTGCAGAATGGTATCGCCTCTTGTAGACCAAATAGCGGCGGAAGTAACAAACGCTAAAGTAGGCAAAATAAATGTAGATGAACAACCGGAACTTGCTATGTCGTTTAACGTAATGAGCATACCTACTCTTATGGTTTTAAAAGACGGAAAAGTTGTAAAAACTTCCGTCGGAGCAAGATCAAAAGCGGATATTCTCGCAATGTTAAACTAAAAAAGAAGGGGATTTATAATCCCTTTCTTTTTTATAATATCTCTTTAAGTTTTTCTTTATTTGTTATTTTTATTTTTCCTCTCGAAAGCTGTATATATCCTTCATTTTCAAAATACTTAAGCATCCGTGAAACTACTTCTCTTGCGGACGCTATATAAGCCGCTATTTCTTCATGAGTTAAAGCTATCACGTCGTTTTTGTTTCTTTCTGATTCATCAAGCAAAAAGCTTGCGAGCCGCTTATCAAAGCTCATAAACAAAATCTGCTGCATCGCCCACATCACATCCGAAAACCGCTGAACCGTTATTCTGTACGAGTAATTCTGTGCGTATATATTTTCGCATATATTTTTAAAAACCATCGAATTTATCAAAAACACTTCGCTGTCTTCTATTGCTTCAATAAAAACGTCAAAAGTAATATTTTCTAAAATACAAGAAGCCGAAAGCACGCACACATCGCCTTTATAAAGCCTGTACAATGTCACTTCTCTGCCGTCTTCGGAGAGTATGTATGTTCTTACCCCGCCGCTTTTTACTATAAAAATTCCTATGCAGTTGTTCTCATAATTTGTGCTTAAACTGTCGCCTTTTTTATAGTTTACCGTTACGGTATTGTTTAAAATGTATTCTCTTTCCCGCTCGTTTAACTTGTCCCAGAAATCAAGTGTCTTGATAATTAATTGCTTATCTTTACTATCCATAAATAATCCTTATTTTTTAATATAATTAAGTATATCAAAAAATAAAAGAGATATCAGTAAAATCGACATCTCTTAATTATTTTGTCTTAATTTTTAACTATTCTAATTTCAGTGCTTTCATAGGGCAAAAAGTTGCGCATTTGCCGCACTTAATGCATTTTTTATAATCTATTGTGGGAGCGTTAAACCCTTCCTGCTTTATTGCCCCTACAGGGCATACTTCCATTGCGGGGCATTTATGATCCGCGGGGCAGCGCTGCTTATTCACGGTAAGACGCATATCATTCACATTTATTATCTCCTTTTAAATTTCTTTTTTGTATATAAATAATTGCAAATTTATTCTATTCCAGTGAAACAATCGCAAATTTTAAATTTATTCAATATTTTATAATATGAATAAACCCTTTATGGTGAGTCTGTTTATTTGAAAATTTTATTTAAAGCAATGGCGTAAACGCAAGCTTATCTTTTAAATATTATATTGTTTTTCGTATATAATATTATCTAATTCTACTGTACACTGATATTATAAACTTGACATTATGCATATTTATATATAAAATAATAGCAATCTCTTTGCACTGCAAATATAATCTACAGTACAAACTGAGCAGGCGATGAACCTTAAAAAGGTCATGGGGCTGGGCTGTATAATACGGCAGCAGATACTTCACATCTGTGGGACAGTAAATATGTTCCTTGATGTGTTTTTTTTTACCTCAAAGGAGCGGCTGTAAAGTATGTGGCATAGAGCTATCTTATAAAAAGGAGATAACTATATGACAAATCCGCAATTACCATTTAAAGGGCTTACAAGCATTCAAGCCCGCAAACTGTCAGAACAATACGGTAAAAACGAGCTGACTGTACAAAAAAAAGAAACATTTCTAAAAAAACTGCTTACCATTATAAGCGAACCGATGTTCATGCTCTTAATAGCGGCGGCGATTATTTATTTCATCCTTGGAGAAGCGCGTGACGGTGCCATAATGCTCGCTTTCGTTGTCGGTATCATATCAATTGATGTAATTCAGGAATTTAAAACAGACAAGACATTAAACGCACTAAAAGACTTAACCCAGCCGCGCATAAAGGTAATACGTGATGATGTTGAAACAGTTATCGCAAGCGCCGATTTAGTTCCCGGCGATGTTATGTTAATTACCGAGGGCGTTAAAATTCCCGCAGACGGTTGCGTTTTAAAATCCAGCGATTTGCGCGTTGACGAATCCTCGCTTACAGGCGAAGCGGAAGGCGTATGGAAAACATCCGACAAGGCAGCAAATTCTGACAATGATTACTGGCGCAAAGATTACTGCTATGCAGGTACGCTTGTTACTCAGGGAAGCGGCTATATTCAGGTAGATAAGATAGGTCTGAATACGGAATATGGCAAAATAGGCGCGGATGTAGCCTCCGCTCCCGATAGGCCTACTCCTTTAGAAAAGCAAACAAGAAGTTTAGTTAAATTCTCAGCAATATTCGCGGCTGTTTTGCTTATAGCCGTCGGATTGATTACTTGGGCAAATTTAGCCGACCATGCGCCTAAAGCAAGAATAATTGAAAGCATACTATCGGGCATAACCCTTGCAATGGCTATGATCCCCGAGGAATTCCCCGTAATACTTACTGTATTTCTCTCTCTTGGAGCATGGAGACTTGCAAAGAAAAATTCTCTTGTACGAAGACTATCCTCAGTTGAGACATTAGGCGCGGTAACCGTTCTTTGCGTTGATAAGACAGGTACAATTACAAAAAATCAAATGACTGTTACAAAGACCTGGGCAATTGATAACGATGAATTAAAACTTTGCGAAACCACAGGTCTTGCGTGCGAGACCGATACTTATGACCCGATGGAAAAAGCAATGCTTGCCCACTGTGAAAGCCTTGGCATTACACGGCAGCACCTGTTTGGTGAAGAGCTGATATACGAATACGCTTTTACCAATGAGCTAAAAATGATGGGGCATGTCTGGTTTCATGAAAATGAGATAATCGTAGCCGCAAAAGGTTCAGCGGAACAAATTTTAAAAATATCGCGTCTTACCGATGAAGAGGTAAAGACGGTTGAAGATAAAATAGCGGAAATGTCTTCAAAAGGCCTTCGTGTAATTGTCGTTGGAATGATGAAGCCTGAAAATACAGATCAAATACCGAATGATATCTTATCCTGCACTCTTACGTTCTGCGGTCTTATAGGGCTTGCAGATCCTCCCAGAGAATCAGTAAAAGAAGACATAGCCCAATGTAATAAAGCAGGCATACGCGTAGTAATGATAACCGGAGACAACGGTATAACAGCAAGCAGTATCGCCCGCCAGATAGGAATGCCCAACAGCGAAAATATAATTACCGGTGATGAGCTGAATGCCATGTCAGATGATGAACTTAGGCAGAGAGTAGCCAAAGTAAGTATTTTTTCGCGCGTAATCCCCGAGCATAAAATGCGAATAGTTAAAGCGCTGAAAGATACAGGTGAAATAGTGGCAATGACCGGCGACGGCGTTAACGACGCTCCTGCCTTAAAATATGCGGATATAGGCATTGCTATGGGTAAAAGAGGATCCGAAGTCTGCCGCGAAGCCGCAGATTTAATTTTAATGGATGATAACTTCTCTACAATAGTTGATACCGTAAAAGACGGAAGAAGAATATACGATAATATCCGCAAAGCAGTAGGTTATGTATTTACAATACATATACCCATTGCACTTGCGTCTCTGCTCGCTCCGATACTCGGCATAAGACCTGACGCTCTGCTGCTGCTTCCTTTGCACGTGGTTTTGCTGGAACTTGTAATAGACCCTACTTGCTCAATAGTTCTTGAGCGCCAGCCGGCTGAAGGCGATATTATGCAAAGATGCCCGAGAAACACTAAAGAAAAACTGCTTACCGCTAAAATTCTTACTAAAAGCGTCATACAGGGCATTGCGGTATTTGCAGCTTCTTTCGGCTCATATTATACAATGCTATTATACAATCCGGGCAATGCCGCGGCAGCGCGCGCAATGGGGATTTTAATCATAATATTTGCAAATCTTTTCCTCGTTGTTGAAAACAGCTCAGATAAAGATTTTGCTTTAAAATCAGCAAGACGCCTTTTAAATGATAATGTTATGCGTATAGTAAGCATTTGTACAATAGCTGTTGCCTTAATTATATTGTATACTCCGTTAAACGCATTTTTGCGTCTTGCGCCTCTTACTTTTTCTCAGTTTATAATAGCGTTAGCAATAGCGGCTTTATCAGTCTTTTGGTATGAGATAATAAAAATAATTAAAAAAATTAAATACTAGCATCATCTTGTTTTTTTTGAGATTTATCTTCTTTGTTTTTACATAATAATACTATTTGTATTACGGGCTGCATTAATATTATAATGCAGCCTGCCCAAAATAATATAATCAATGGCTTTTCGACATACGGAATTAACACGCCGGTTTGAGCGTTGCTTATTCTATTTGCGCTTTTTATAACAATATCATTATTAAACTTTGATAATATTATTATATCTGATGAATCAATTTCTTCTGCGCTTATTTCAAATCCTGATATATTAATATTGTATGCCGAATTTTTCAGCACGTATCCTTCGGTGCCAAAAGCGTTTGAAGCAACCGCGCCGATTATTAAAAATACCAGCCCTATATGCGCAAGATAATATTTCCAGTATTTTCTTGCGCTCTTGCCTGCTACAAACAAAAATAGAGGCAGAAAACTTATTAACAAAAATAACATCCATAATATTTTAAATTGATGCACTGCAATCCCAATGACTGCAGCTGCAGCCGCGCTTAACACGATTATTAGCGCTCCTCTTTTTTTGAAAATTTCTTTATCTTTTAAAACTAATATAGTTATTGCGGCAGCAGCAAATGTCATGCTTATTGTTACATAATAAATTGCTGTAGTATGCGTTTTTGAGATAATCGGAGCAATTGTTCCGAGCAGAATAAAACACGCAAATATAAAAATTGCATCCGACGCACGGTTTTTATAATTAATTACTTCTTTAGCTTCATATTTTTTGCTTTTAATATATCTCCTTCTCTGAACATCCAAAAATAAAACAGCACCGAAAATAAAGAAAAGAATAAATTGTGTAATTATTATATTTCTCTCTGTGTAAACGTGATATGAAACTCCGTCCAGCACTCCGCTCCGAGCCAAAAATACTGAAAAACAAGCCGTTGCAAACGGAAGTATGCATACTGCCTGCGTATCGTATTTATCCCTATGAATAAATGCGCATAGCACAAGCCAAGTAATTAAAGAAATGTTTTCCATGCTGTCCCAGGCCCAAACTTTACCGTATGCATAAGAATGATACGCCCAAACGCTGCCTGATATTAAACCTGCCGTTAAAAAAAACATGCTTATATTTATCCACAATTTAATCAGATTTATTGCCGTTTCGTTTTTATATGCCGAATATATCGGCCATAAAGAAAACAAAACTGCCATAGCAGTGTATGACAAAAAAATAAGCGGCGGATGTATTGCCATCCACGGGTTTTGCAATATTTTTTCTATCCCCAGTCCAGCGGAAGGAACAACTGATATTTTTTCAAAAGGATTTAACATAAAACAAATCAAAAATATAAAAAAGCTTATTATGCAAAATATTCCGAACGCCCTATAATCAAAGTTTTTATTTATTAACAATATAAGAAATCCTGCTGCGCTCATAATAAAAGCCCACAGCAAAAAGCACCCTTCTTCACCTGCACAAAGCGAAGACATTCTGTACAAAACAGCCATGCTTTTTGAGCTGTGACTATATACATACAAATATTTTAGATTTACGTTTATTAAATAATAAAGCAGCAGTATAACCGAAATTAATATAATAACGAAAGATACGCTCCATAAAGTAATAAGCGCAGTTTTTTTATATTTAAAGTTAATTGATATGAAACTGATTAACGCGCAACATGCGCAAAGTAACACAGAAATAAACAATAATCCGCTATTCATAAATGCCGTCTTTCTAAAGCTTTTAACTTGATAGTTTTTATAAATTTATATTCCGAAAGCTTATTAATTATTTCTATAATCCTATCAGCTAATATATCTTCTCAGAATTTAATAGCATATTACAAACAAATATAGTGCGTTTTCATAAATTAGAAAAGCTGATTGTTGTTCAGTTCGGATGCTGATATAACGGCATTAATATTTTTAATTACTTTGTTGATAGCTGATAATGTAAAAGATAATGACGAATTAAACGTAGTTGCCAACGCAATAGTATCAATCGGAAGTTCTCTGACGGCAATTGCCGATCAGCGTCAATTATGCTATTAATTAAAAAATAAGGCTTATATAAGCCTTATCTATAATAAATTTAATTTATGTGTAAATTTTTATTTTATAATTTCAAGCGCCGGCTCTTTATTCTTTTGTTTTATAGTTTTTTTTAATCTAAGTGCCTTAGATACTATAAATGCCACTACAAAAGCACCCGCACTGAATAAAGCCCCCATTTTTGCCGAACCCTGCATATCAATGTCCGTAAAGGCGCTTCCGGCAAGAAACAACGCAACTGTCAGCCCCATGGATGCAATAATGCCTGCTGTAAACAGCTCTTTTTTATTCATGCCCTTCGGAAGCGGGAATCCCATTAACATTGCAACGTAGCTCATAGTAAATATTCCTCCTGTCTTTCCGATAAGCAGCGACATAAAGACTATCCACGTAAGATTATTTACACCGCTTATCAAGACCCCGGCGTTTGTAAGACCGAACAAAAAAAGCCCCATATCTACAAAAGTGCTGAATTCTTTTTCAAACTTTTCAAGAGCAGATGTAGGCAGTACTTGCCCTTCAAACAATTTATACGGCTCTTTTTTCTTATGCGGCAAAAATGGTATAATAAACACAAGTGCAAGAGCGGCGTGAATATGCGATAAATACAGCCCTGTCCAGCTTAATGATCCGCATATTAATATATAAGGCCAATAACTCGTTATTTTCTTTTTATTCATCGCCCAAGACAACATCATGGCGGCAAGTGTAAGAAGCAGCCATGCGGCAGATACGGGATTTGCGGGATCAGGATAAAATAAAGCTATTATAATAAGACCTATTCCATCATCAATAATTGCTATTAACAATAAAAACGAAACTGCGGGATGGTCGCTTCCGAATATCGCTCTTGCGGCAAGCCATGCCAGAGCGATGTCTGTAGCCGTAGGAATACCCCATCCGTTAATATATTGTGAACTTCCGATAAAATGATTTAAAACAACATAAATTACAGCAGGTCCTATGACTCCGCCGAATGTAGATAATATCGGGTTAATAACGCGCTTTATCGGATTCAAATATCCGCCTGGCAATAAGCTTTGTTTAATTTCCACAGTAGCAATAGCGAAAAAAAATACCATAAATATTTCATTGATAAGAAAATGAAATGATATACTGCCTATAATATTATCTTCAATTACCCTGCGGTAGCTTTCATCGGACATATTCGCCCAAATTAATGCGATAATTACTCCGGAAATAAGCGGAATTGAAAACTCTTTTAAGTAATTAATAATTTTATTTGACTTTTTAAACATTACTTAAGTTTCCTGAATTATAATTTTGTTTTATTATATATCATTATGAAGAGTGTGTCAAAATTAAGACACATTTAAGATTATATTAAGTTTTTATTAAGAAATCAAGTTAATTTTTGCGTTATAACGGTAAAAAAGCAGATGAATATATTCATCTGCTTTTTAAAAAATTTCATTAGGTATTTATTTTACGGCAATAATGTAGTCCCCATTAAGTATCTGTCAGCTTCTCTTGCAGCTCCTCTTCCCTCGCTTATCGCCCACACTACAAGGCTTTGTCCTCTTCGCATATCGCCTGCAGCAAAAACGCCTTCTATATTAGTTTTGAATTCTCCCAATTTAGCGTCAACGTTAGTCGCTCTATCCTGGCTTATGCCAAGTTCTTTAATAATAGCGGTTTCAGGACCGGAAAATCCAAGCGCTAAAAGCACCAGGTCAGCTTTGTATGTTTTTTCCGTACCCGCTATATCGGTAGATACAAGTCTTCCTTTTTCATCAGTATGCCATTCCAAACCTACTGTTTGCACCTCAATTAATTGTCCAGACTCATCGCCTATCATTTTTGTAATTCTTGTTTTATGCTGACGCGGATCTGAGCCGAATAATTCCTGCGCTTCAGCTTGACCGTAATCCTGTTTGTATACTCTGGGAGTTTGCGGCCACGGATTGCTTGCAGTTCTTTCCATAGGAGGCTGAGGTTTTCTTATAAACTGTCTGATGCTTTTGCAGCCGTGTCTTATCGCTGTTGCTATGCAGTCAACCGCCGTATCGCCGCCCCCTACAACAATTACATCTTTACCTTTTGCAGATATATAGTTATTATCTTTTAAATCAGAATTTAACAAGCTTTTTTCATTGGCTACTAAAAAGTCCATCGCGTTATAAACGCCTTTTAAATTTCTGCCTTCAACAGGAAGGTCTCTGGGAACGGTTGCTCCGCAGCAAAGCACAGTTGCGTCAAATTCGTCTAATAATTTCTTTGCGGAATAGTTAACGCCAATTTCAGTGTTTACAACAAAATCAATCCCTTCGTCCTCCATAAGCTTAATGCGTCTTGCTACTATGTCTTTACTTAGTTTCATGTCAGGTATTCCGTATATCAGCAGTCCGCCTATTCTGTCTTCTCTTTCAAATACGGTAACGCTGTGACCTGCTTTGTTTAATAAATCAGCGCATGCAAGACCTGCTGGTCCCGAGCCTACAACTGCAACTTTTTTGCCGGTTCTTGTCTGCGGCGGACATGGCTTAATAAGTCCTTCGCTGAAAGCTTTTTCAATTATCGCGAATTCATTATCCTTAATTGTTACCTGCGACTCATTTATGCTGAGCGTACAAGACCCTTCGCAGATAGCAGGGCATACTCGTCCTGTGAACTCCGGAAAATTATTGTTTCGAAGTAATCTTTGCACCGCTTGTTTCCAAAAACCTTTATACATCATATCATTAAACTCGGGTATTAAGTTGCTTAACGGACAGCCGAACTCTTCTCCGACATGGCAAAACGGAGTGCCGCAATCCATACATCTTGCGCCCTGTATTCTTTGTTTGTCTTCCGGTAAATGCAGATGAAATTCATCCCAATCTTTTACTCTTTGCGCAATATCTCTATCCGGCGCAACTTCTCTTTTATATTCCATAAAACCTGTTGGTTTGCCCATAATTACATATTCCTCCGTTTCTACTTATTTATGACATTGTTAAAAGCTGTAAGCAATGCTTCTTCGCCTTTAAGTCCGCTGTCATAAGCTTCTTGTGTCGCAATCATCATTTTTTTGTACATTTTCGGAATAATCTTTATGAATTTCTGTTTATTTACATCCCAGTTTTCCATAATGTTTTTTGCGTAATCACTGTCTGTATATTTAATATGTTTAGATACCATATCAATAATTTTTGCTTCATCTTTATCGGTTAATTTTTCAATCTCTATTATGCCCATATTGCATTTTGAAAGGAAGGTTCCGTCAATATCGTAAATGTAGGCAATCCCGCCCGACATGCCCGCTGCAAAGTTTCTGCCTGTCGGTCCTAACACAACAACGCATCCGCCTGTCATGTATTCGCACCCGTGGTCGCCTACTGCTTCAACAACCGCATGCACTCCGCTGTTTCTTACGCAGAATCTCTCTCCTGCCATGCCTCTTATGTATGCTTCGCCTTGTGTAGCTCCGTAAAACGCAACGTTGCCTATTATAATGTTTTCTTCAGGCGTAAACGTGGAATTTTTAGGCGGGTATACTATTATTTTACCGCCAGACATTCCTTTGCCTAAATAGTCGTTTGTGTCCCCTTCAAGGATCATTGTCATTCCTTTAGGTATAAACGCCGCAAAGCTTTGTCCTGCCGAGCCTTTGAAATTAAGCGTAATTGTGTCTTGTGGAAGGCCTTCTCCCCCGTATCGGCGTGAGATTTCGCTTCCCAGAATTGTGCCGACAACCCTGTCTGTATTTTTAATTTTTACATCAGCCTTAACCGGCGTTTTAGTTTCAACAGCTTTCATACAAAGGTCTAATAAGACATTCTTGTCAAGCGATTTCTCAAGATGATGATTCTGCTCTATCTGATGATATTTTCCTACGGTTTCATCAACCTGCGGTCTGTATAAAATTGATGAAATGTCAATGCCTTTAGCTTTCCAGTCTTTGGCTTCTTCGTTCAACTCAAGCTTGTCAGTTCTTCCGATCATTTCGTTAACTGTTCTGAACCCGAGCATTGCCATTATCTCTCTTAATTCCATGGCTACAAAATGCATAAGGTTTATAACATCTTCAGGTTTGCCCGCAAAGTTTGCTCTCAGTTTCGGGTTTTGCGTTGCAATGCCCGCCGGGCATGTATCAAGGTTGCACACCCTCATCATAACGCATCCTATGGCAATTAACGCCGCCGTGCAGAAGCCGTATTCTTCAGCTCCCAGCATAGCAGCAATTGCTATGTCTCTGCCTGTCATAAGTCTTCCGTCAACTTCTATTTTAATTCTGCTTCTCAAATTATTAAGCACAAGAGTCTGATGAGTTTCTGCAATACCAAGCTCCCACGGAAGTCCTGTATGGCGCATGCTTGATTTAGGCGCAGCGCCTGTGCCGCCGTCGTAACCGCTTATCAGCACTACATCTGCTCTTCCTTTCGCAACTCCCGCGGCAATTGTTCCTACTCCGACTTCCGATACAAGTTTTACGTTTATCTTCGCATTTTCATTAGCATTTTTTAAATCGTGTATAAGTTCCGCCAAGTCTTCGATAGAATATATGTCATGGTGAGGCGGCGGTGAAATGAGTTCAACCCCAGGTGTCGAGAAACGTACCTTTGCAATCCAAGGGTATACTTTTTTGCCTGGCAGCTGTCCTCCTTCGCCCGGTTTTGCGCCTTGCGCCATTTTAATCTGTATTTCTTTTGCGTTTACCAAATATTCGCTGGTAACACCAAATCTTCCTGAAGCAACCTGCTTTCCTGCGCTGCACGATGAGTCTCCGTTAGCAAGCGGCTTAAATCTGTCTGAATCTTCTCCGCCTTCACCGCAGTTGCTCTTTGCGCCTATTCGGTTCATTGCTATCGCAAGCGTCTCATGAGCTTCCTTGCTTAGCGCTCCGAACGACATCGCGCCTACTTTAAACCTCTTGCATATTTCATCAACGCTTTCAACTTCGTCAATCGGTATTGGTTTTAAATCTTTAAACTTCATAAGCCCGCGAATATTGTACTTCTGTTCGTTTTCTTCCCCCATAAGCGATGAATACTTTTTAAACAGCTTGTAATCCCCGCTTCTGCATGCCTGCTGTAAAAGTGATACCGTTTGCGGATTAAACATGTGTTCTTCTCCGCCTTTAATCCATTTATACTGTCCGCCTGATTCAAGCGTGTTTTTGTCAACCCCTACACTGTTATAAGCGGCATTGTGACGCATCTTAACTTCTTGCGCTATCTCGGATAAGCCGATGCCTCCGATTCTGGAAGGTGTCCTTGTAAAATATTTATCTATTACTTCGTTGGAAATTCCTATCGCCACAAATATCTGCGCGCCTTGATAACTTTGTATTGTAGAAATTCCCATTTTAGAAAGTGTTTTTACAATACCTTTTACAGACGCTTTTATATAATTATTCTGCGCAGCGGCATAGTCCAGATTTGTAATCATTCCTTGCGCTGCCATATCTTTTATCGACTCATATGCAAGATATGGGTTAATCGCAGATGCTCCGTAGCCTATAAGCAGCGCGAAATGATGCACTTCTCTCGGCTCAGCCGTTTCTACTATAATAGAAACTTTCGTTCTGTTTTCATTGCGTATCAGGTAATGGTGCAGAGCCGCCGTTGCCAAAAGTGCGGGAATAGGCGCCTTATCTTCGTTTATATCTCTGTCGGATAATATAATTATATTAGCACCCTGCTCTATAGCTTTATCTGCCGAGATAAATAAAGTTTCTATCGCGCTGCTTAATCCTTTTTCCCCGTCGTTTATTTTATAGACTATAGGCAATGTCACTGCTTTAAAGTCTTTTATATTTATATTCCTAATTTTTTCAAGTTCTTCGTTTTTAATAATAGGCTGCGCAAGCTTTAACATTCTGCAGTTCTTGTCGCATATATCTAAAATATTTCCGCTTTTGCCGACCATTGTGTAAGTAGCTGTTATTATCTCTTCTCTGATAGCATCAATAGGAGGATTAGTTACCTGAGCAAACAGCTGCTTAAAGTATGTATACATTAACTGCGGTTTCTTAGAAAGCACTGCTATAGGCGCGTCATAACCCATCGCTCCCGTAGGTTCGGCGCCAGTATTTACCATAGGTATTATTATGCTGTTTAAATCTTCAAAAGTATAACCGAACGCTTTTTGTCTGCGTATTAAATCATCCGGCGTTTCTTCTTTTGTCTTTACTGTTTCTATATCGTCCAATGTAACAAGGTTCTTTTTTAGCCATTCTTTATAAGGATGCTCGTTTGCCATAGCCGATTTTATTTCAGCGTCAGTTATAATTCTGCCTTGTTTTGTGTCAACCAAAAACATTCTGCCCGGCTGAAGTCTGCTTTTATATAATATATTTTGCGGATCAATATCCAAAACGCCTACTTCCGAAGCCGCTATTACCATATCATCTTTTGTTACGTAATATCTGGAAGGGCGAAGACCATTTCTGTCAAGTATCGCTCCGACTACGCTGCCGTCTGTGAAAGCAACCGCCGCAGGACCGTCCCATGGTTCCATGAGGCAGCTGTAATATTCGTAAAACGCTTTTTTCTCTTCGCTCATCGATTCGTGATTCGACCAAGGCTCAGGTATCATCATCATGGCAGCCTGAGGCAGTGAATATCCGGAAAGCGATAGGAATTCAAGCGTGTTGTCAAACATTGCCGAGTCGCTTCCGCTGTTATCAATTATAGGAAATAATTTTTTAATGTCATCTCCGTAAAGGTTTGAGCTAAGTATTGCCTGTCTTGCGTACATCCAGTTTACGTTGCCTCTAAGAGTGTTAATTTCTCCGTTATGTATTATGTATCTGTACGGATGACTTCGCTCCCAGCTTGGGAATGTATTTGTCGAGTACCTTGAATGCACTACCGCAAGAGCTGACTGAAAATCTTCATCCGCTAATTCTTTATAAAACACATCTACCTGCTGCGGCGTTAACATTCCTTTGTAAACAATTGTCCTGCATGAAAGGCTGGGAAAATAAAAAGTCTCGCTTTGATTTTCAAGAAGATCGCCTATTTCTTTTTCGATAAGTCTTCTTATAACATACAATTTCCTCTCAAAAGCAAGCTCGTCTTTAAACGCTCCGATTTTGCCTATAAACAACTGCTTCATATAAGGCATATTTGACTTAGCCGTGCTGCCCAAAGGCGAAGGATCGACAGGTATTACTCTAGTGCCTAAATACTGCTGTCCTTCCTGTTTTATTATATCAATTATAATTTCTTCACATTTTTCTCTGAGTTTTATCTCATGAGGCATAAACATCATGCCTACCCCGTAGTTGCCCGCATCAGGAAGTGCTATACCAATCTCCGCGCATACTTTCGCAAAAAATTTATGAGGTATCTGCGTTAATATCCCTGCGCCGTCGCCTGTATTTTCTTCGCTGCCGGCACCGCCTCTGTGCGTGAGATTATCCAAAATCTTAATGCCCTGCTCTACTATTTTGTGTGATTTATTGCCTTTTATGTTTACAACAAAACCAATCCCGCAAGCATCGTGTTCAAACATCGGATCGTATAATCCCTGCTTTTTCGGTATTGATTTTTTGTAGGTCATATTTTGCTCTCCATTGTTCTCCATTTTCTTTTTTACAATCCTCCTTGATGCTTTAGAAAAATAAAAAAGCATACATAAAAACAAAGCATATTAGACTTCGCCATTGAAGTATGCTTATCTACTTATATTTGTATATAATTTTCAGACAATTATATCATTTGCATATTTATTAATCAATATAAAAGAATGAAAAAAAACATATTTGGCAGAAATTTGTCTATAATAAGCGAATTTTGTAATAAATATGAATTACTATTTGGTTTTATACATTTTTAAAATTCTTTCCGCAACTTCTTTTTTTGATATTCTCTTATCCATAGCCAGTTTTTCTATATATCTGTGCGCAGCGGCTTCAGTTATGTTCTGTTTTTCAATCAGCACCCATTTCGCATGATTTATTATTCTTATAGCTTCCATTTTAGACTCAAGCGTGGCGTTTTTTTCTTCCGTTCTTCTCATCTTTTCTCTTAGCGCTACCAGCAATTTTATTGCCTGATATACCATCTGTCTTGAGATAGGTTTTACTAATGTAAACACTCCCTGAGTTTCCACATTGCATGACACTTCTTCAAACAGCTCCGCTTTTACCATTAAAATAACGCCTGAATATGTATTTTCCGCAATATTTAATGCAAGTTCGCTTCCGAATTCGTCTGAAAGCGGGGTGTTAATTATTATTATGTCAAATGTCTGTGAAATCATCAGGCGCTTTGCTTCTCCCGCATTTGACGCTGAAATAATAGGCGCAAATTCGGATTTGGGAAGCAAATCAATCAAAAATTCTGTTCCCTCAGAAATGCCGGATACTATTAGCACGCTGTATGAATGTTTATCGGTAAGCAATCTGATTTTCCACCTTTCATTAGCGCGGTAATGTAGTGTAAGCCTTTATTATTTTCTTATTAACACAATTATTTACAAAACTGCTATTCTGCGCAATTTTTGCTGCGTCCTCTAAATTTTCGGGGAGTGTTTTTAATGTTTTCGCGTCCGGTTGCTCTTCAAATAAGTTCTCATTCAAAGCTTTAGCAGGTGTTAAATTATTTTTAATTCCGTCAAGGGCTGCGTATATAAGCAGAGAATATGCTAAATACGGGTCTGCTCCGGCATCAGGGCTTCTTAGCTCAATTCTTTCGCATTCGCCTTTTGCCGCAGGTATTCTTACAAGAGCGGACCTGTTTTCTTCCGCCCAACCTATATATTTAGGTGCCTTCTTTTCCCCTAAACGTTTATATGAATTATTACTTGGGTTTAAAAATACGGTTATTTCCTCAATGTGAGCAAGAATTCCTGCAATTATATTATTTGTATAATTTTTTCCGTCTTCTGACTTAGCAGATATATTTATATGAAACCCGCTGCCGCTTATACCTTCAAACGGTTTAGGCTCAAAACTCGCGTAAAGCCCGTTTCTTGCAGCCGTGGTTCGCACAACAGACTTAAATGTTGTTGCGTTATCGGCGGCCGAAAGCGCTTCGCTGCATCGAAAATGAATTTCGTGCTGGCCGGGACCTTCCTCATGGTGAGAACTTTGAGGAATAATCCCCATTTTTTCAAGCATGAAACAAATTTCACGTCGCAGATTTTCTCCTTTGTCTTCCGGTGCAATATCCATATACCCTGCGTTGTCATGAGGTATATTTGTTCCGTCGCCGTTTTCATCTGTTTTAAACAGATAAAATTCATATTCGGCTCCGAATAAAAATGCAATTCCTCTTTCTTGCGCCGCTTTTACAGCCTGCCTGAGAATATGCCTTCCGTCAACTTCATAAGGACGTCCGTTAGGATATTTAATATCGCAGTAGAGGCGAACTACCCTGCCCGGTACGGGACGCCAAGGCAAATCCGATAGAGTTGAAGGGTCGGGAAACAAAAGCAGATCGGATCTTTCTATACTGCCAAATCCTTTTATTGCCGAAGAATCAAACAGTATTCCGTCGTTGAATGCCCTATCCAATTCGTTTGGCATTATAGCAATGTTTTTCTGAGTCCCAAACACATCGCAAAATGCCAGCCTAATAAATTTCACGTCTTCCTGTATCACATAAGTAATAACTTCATCTTTTGTATACATCTTTTCACCTCACCGAAAAATTACAGTTATTTTCCATTATTTTAATTATATTATATATTTTCGATATATTTAATAATTATACTGTAACGAAAATGATTATATATGTTTTATTAAATATCCGGTCGTTTTGCAACATATTTTTATAAAATTCAATAAAATTTTACAAATTTCAAAATTTGTTTATAATATATATATATAATTTTAAAAAGGATTGCAAATGAAATCTATAAAAAAATGCGTGTTTTCTGATTTATCGGTATTAGCAGAAATTTCGCGCGAGACATATAAAGATTCTTTTATTTTTTTAAGCGGCGAAGAAATAATGGCGGCATATTTAAAAACAGCCTTTAATACAAAAACGCTTCAGTCGGAACTTGCTAATCCGTATTCCGAATTTTATTTTTTATATTACAATAATCATCTTGCAGGCTACTTCAAAATTAATCAATACGCTGCGCAGACTGATATATTCGATTCAAAATCTTTGGAAATACAGCGCTTATACATAAAGAAAGAATACCAGAATATGAGGCTAGGTAAATATTTAATGGAAATTATTACAGATATGGCAGCAGAAAAAGACAAATTATATATCTGGCTTGGAGTTTGGGAAAAAAATGAAAATGCAATTGCATTTTATGAAAAGAACGGCTTTTACAAATTCTCAACACACCTTTTTTATATGGGCTCCGATGCTCAAACTGATTATATAATGAAAAAAACTATTGTTAATATATAATAAGGAGAATCATGCTTTTTAAAAAATATTTTGAAATCACTAAAAATTCAGACAATCTCGAAATGAGAAGAGATATGTCGGTTATTAACTTAAGCAGGGCAAAAACTCTTGCATACGTTACTATAATTTTAGAATCAATACTTATTATTGCTGATATAACTGCAAATTTTTTAAAAGTTGATATTCGATTTAAATTTGATTTTTATTTGTTTGCTTATTTGATTTTTATTTTAATTAAC
>JAAZOI010000054.1 GCA_012797825.1 Eubacteriaceae bacterium
GAAAAACTTGAAATATTATCTGACGCGGCAAAATATGACGCTTCATGCGCTTCTTCTTATACTCAAAATTCAAAATATAATTCAATAAGAGCATTTAATTCGTCGGGCATATGTCATACATATACGCAAGACGGAAGATGCGTTTCTTTACTCAAAGTACTCTTTACCAATAAATGCACTTATAACTGTATTTATTGCATTAACAAGGTAACCAATGATTGCAGACGAGCAAGCTTTACAAGCGAAGAACTGGCAACACTTACATATGAATTTTACAGGAGAAATTATATTTCAGGATTATTTTTAAGTTCGGCCGTAGAAAAAAGCCCTAATTATACACAGCAGAACATTTATAAAACTATTTTACTTTTAAGAACAAAATATAGTTTTAAGGGCTATATTCATGCGAAGGCTATTGCCGGGGCTGATTTATCTTTAATACAGGCTTGCGGGTATCTTGCGGACAGAATGAGCATTAACATTGAACTTCCCAGCAGACAAAGCCTTAAATTGCTCGCGCCTCAAAAAAGCTTTGAAGAAATATTAAAACCTATAGATTATATTTCAAAACAAAGCCGTGAATTTCTCCCGTTGAATAATAATTTTCAAAAAAGCAGTTTTCTTCCGGGAGGCCAGTCAACGCAGATGATAATAGGCGCAAGTGATGATGATGATTATCAAATACTTAAAACAAGCAAGTTTTTATATAAAAAAATGAACCTCTCTCGTGTTACTTATTCGGCATATATACCCGTATGCGACAGCAGCCTTCTTCCCAGTATCAGTACAAAAATTCCTTTAAAACGCGAAAACAGGCTTTATCAGGCGGACTGGCTTATGAGATATTATTATTTTGATGCCGACGAACTTATATGCGCCGACGATAAAAATTTAGATTTAAATATAGATCCTAAAACAAACTGGGCGTTGAATAATTTCGGCAAATTTCCAATAGAAGTGAATAATGCAGATTATAAGACCTTATTAAGAATACCGGGCATAGGCAGAAGAAGCGCCGCAAATATTGTTCGTTTACGAGATGAGGTAAAAATTGATTTTGATGTTTTAAAACAAATGGGAGTGGTTTTAAAACGCGCAAAATACTTCATAACGGCAAACGGAAAAAATATTTCATATAAAAATAGCAAACCTGAAGATTTAAAAGAATTATTTACAGCTGAAAAAAGTCAGCAACTGTCTTTTTTTGATAACAGCGGAGTTAGTTATGATAATAGAATATGAAAATACATTTGACGGTTTACTTAGCGCGCTGTATACTTACTATACTTGCCAAGATATAACAATTATTAATTCTTTATCGATGCCCGGTTTATTTAAAGCCGACAAACAAAAGATTAACTTTGAAAATGCAAAAAAATTCGGCAATAAAATTATTAGTAAATTTGGCATAGAAGCATATGAAAATATTTATTTTGCTTTTATTTATGATGCAATTGACAAAGAAAGTAGTATAATCCAATATATAAATTTTCTAATAAATAAAAACAATAACAATAATACTGCATACTTTAAAATAGCTAAATACAGAAAAGAAATTTTAAACACAATAATGCGATTTCAGGGTTTTTTACGTTTTTCTGATATTTGCGGAGTGATGTATGCTAAATATGAACCGGAATATGACATTACTTTTTTATTAAGCGATTATTTTATGCAAAGACTTAACGGCAGCGATTTTATAATTCATGACTTGAAAAGAGACCTGCTGCTTTTTTATAAAAACCAAGAAAAGGTTATCATAAGTATAAACAAAAATATTTTTTCTGATTATAATAATGCAAATGAGCAATATATACAAAATCTGTTTAAAACATACTTTGACAGCACGAGCATAAAAGAGAGAGAAAACTATAAACTTCAGCGAAATATGTTTCCGCTAAAATATCGACATAATGCATTTGAATTTGACGAAGGATAATTAAAACATATTTTGAAAATAATATAAAGTACAGTATTATTTATAGGGCTGGTATTAATGAAACTGATTAAAAACATGTTTATAAGAATAGTAACGTCTGCCAATACACCCAGTATAGCCGCGCAGATGTCTTATTATTTAATGCTTTCTTTCATTCCCGCAATGATTTTTGTAATTTCTATTGCGACTAAGCTCTATCTGCCTGCCGACAGCATTTTGTCTTACCTTGAATTCATTATGCCCAGAACCGCATATAATGCTGTTTCCACAGCAATAAACGAAGTATTGTCTTCAAATATAAATGCCGCGACACTGCTGTTAACACTTTGGTTTATCATGATGGGTATAAGAGGAATAATTATAGGACTTGCCACATCTTATCCTGAAACATACCACAGACATGTAGTAAAATTGTACTTATTGTCTTTCATTTTTTCAATATTGTTCGTTATTATAATAATAATATCCCTTCTTTTAATTGTTTTCGGAAAACATATAGGCGCTTTAATTACGCATTATTTAAAATCGTATGCGGACGCGGTTTTATTGGGCAGATTTTTGAGTTATATTATCGTTTTCTCAATACTTGTATTTACTTTCAGCCTGCTTTATAAACACGCTCCGAATATCAAATTGCGTTTTAGAGACATATATTTCGGCGCGATATTTACATCCCTGGGCTGGATAGTATCTTCAATGTTTTTCAGTTTTTATATCAATAACTTTAACAGATACGGTCTTATTTTTGGAAGTCTCGGGGGAATTTTTGTATTTCTTTTATGGATATACCTGACTACATATATAATACTTATAGGCAATGAAATTAATGTTTCAATTTATATATATCGTCATACGAATAAAGACGCATCAAAATTAATAAATAAAACATAACAAAAAAAGGAACTTAATTGTTCCTTTTTTTATTTAAGTTCATTTAAATTTCTATCTTCAAAAACCAAATTTTAAACTTCTTCCTTGTTATGCTGTCAAACAAAAATGTAAGCAAAATACTTATTGCCAAAATAATTATTATCGCCATTTTAACATTTAAAATAACTGCGGAAAAATAACCGATTACTCCTAATAAAAGTATATATACTAAACTGATAAGCATAGCAACTACTACGTTCATATTTTGTTTTACCGCCCTTTGCGGATTATCCCATACAAGCAGAGGTCTTTTAGTATCTATAAGCAGGGCTATATAAGCAGTTGGCATTGAGACAAATATTCCTAACACAAAAGCAAGGAATAAAGCATATATGCTTAATTTAGTAATAATAAATATAGTTATACTGCTTGCAAGTAAGAATAATACGCTTAATATAATATGAGTAAGCAGCCTTCCGTTTATTTGCTCGTTAACGGTCGCAGGCATTGTTTTAGTTATCCAGAAGCACTGGCCTTCTCTTGAGAATGTCGTAGAAAGCGTAGGCGTGAGCCCGACAAAGAAAGTATATACGGCAGTTAAAACCAAAACACTTATTTCTTTATAACTGTTAACAATTGAAAGATCAATTTTATCGCTAATCCCTGATGCAAAAGCAGTAATGAGTATTACAACAGGAAAAACGATTACAAGTCCTATAGAATTAAACATATAAATAGGCGTTCTTAAAATAAGTCTCATATCATTTTTAAATATAGCGATTAACGGACTCGCGGTTTTTAAATCAATATTCTTTATATTACTTTTGCTTTTATTTGAAAATGACGACTTCAAAATAGATTTAATATATATTTTACTGCCTATTGCAGAACAAATGAAAAGCACTGCCCCGCATGTAACAATATATAAGAACAGATAGTAAATACCGCTGATATTTCCATAGTTTACCATCGCGTTAGATGCTATAACGGCGGGAAAAAATATTTTTGTTATGCTGCTTAGCATTGCGTTTGAGTTTTGCAGGTAATACGCTATTATCTCAGCTTGATTGCCGGACCCCATAGAAGATGAGAATTTGGCGTTTGCAAACTGTATAGCGATAATAAATGCAAGCGTTAAAAATAAAGTTATTATCTGCAGCTTATCTTTTTTGATTTTCAGGCTTGCGCCCTGCATTATAAGTATTATGATTATTGCAAGTATGCCTAGCACCGTAACTGGCAGCAAAGCCATCGCAATGACTGACTGCAAATAATAAATTACATTGCAGTGCTGGGCTATGCCGTATTTTATTATCGGGGGCAGCATCATGGGCACAATAAAAAAATACTCGGAAAATGTAATAGTAAGTATTTTTGATAAAATTATATTGCGGGGGCTTACTGGCAGGCTGAGCAAAGTATCCAAATCTTTAGACATATAAAAATATGAAAGTATATAACTAATTCCAAAAATCAGGATAACAAAAGCTCCGAGCGCTAAAAACTGAGCGAGGTAAGCGCTTGTCTGATTAAGCATCGCATATGAATCGTATATAATTGAAGTAAAAAAAATATACAGTGCGTACGCAGGAACAAGAGCTATTAATACAGCAAAAAATAATATTATTTTTTTATAGCTTTTTTTATTCTTTTTTACATCATAAAGCATTGCTGATAAGCCGTAAACATTTTTTAAGCTTACAACAGTAAGACGAATTAACTCTCTCATGATTTTGTAATCTCCAAGAATATTTCTTCAAGCGAATCGTCTTCACCCAATTTTTTCTTCAGTTCTTCCACGCTTCCGACAGCTATTAATTTCCCTTTATTGATTATGGCTACTCTGTCGCAAATACGTTCAGCCACTTCCAGCACATGTGTTGAAAAAAATATGCATTTCCCCTTTGAGCAATATTCTTTCATAATTTCTTTTAGAGAAAACGAAGCTTTCGGGTCAAGTCCTACCATAGGCTCGTCAAGCACCATAAGTTCGGGCTCATGAATAAGAGCAGAGGTAAGCACTAGTTTTTGCTGCATACCATGCGAATAGCTTTCTATTATGTCGTTAAGCGCATTGTTTATCTCAAATATTGTCGTATATTTTTTTATTCTTTCATCTCTTTCCGTTTTGCCAATTTTGTATACATCCGCTATAAAATTCAGATAATCTATCCCTTTTAATTTTGTATATATCTGTGGATTATCAGGCACATAACTTATTATTTTTTTTGCATCTATCGGGTTTTGCCAAACATTTATGCCGCCTACCATGATATCTCCGCCGTCGGGCTGTAAAAGCCCTACTATCATTTTTATCATCGTGGTTTTCCCCGCGCCGTTAGGGCCTAAAAACCCGAATATTTCCCCTTTATTTACTTGCAGATTTATATTATCCACAGCTTTTGCTTTACTCTTTCCGTAAGTTTTACTAACTCCTCTTATATCAAGCATAATACCCTCCGTAATTTTTATTTGCTTACAAATGAATATATATCTTCTATCATGTTTTCATCTACATGATTTAAATTATTATAATCGTCAGGCGACATAACTTTTGATGGCATAAATAAATGGTTTAAATTGTTGTAAAGCTTAAATTCCACATTGCCGTTTCCTAAAAGACCGCTTTTCCATTTATTATATTCGCTTACTGTTACCTGATAATCTTTAGCACCTTGCAAAACCAGTATTCTGCCTTTGCATAGTTTCATTGTTCCTATCGGGTCATAGTTTTTTAAATCGATCCAATAAGATGGCGGCGCATTCATTAAATCACTGTTTGTAAGATCCGTTTTATTATCACTTGATAGTGAATTAATTGCTTGGCTTTGCTTTTCCAGTAAATTAATCTGTATTTGTTCTGCCGATGTAATTGTACCGTCAAGTGAATCAATATATTTTATCTGCGTAACAATAAGGTCCTGTATCGGCGTTACATTGCCGGCCATAATTATATAGCCGTTTGCATCCGGAAGCGCATTATAAATTCTGCCCATTAAATAGCCCCCTAAGCTGTGTCCGGCTATATAAATTTTTTTATAACCTAGGCTTTGCATTTTTTTATAAGCATAAACAACATCATCAATTACTTCGTCATTTACAGTAAAATCATTTTCTTTAGCCAGCTTAGCGCCATATGTGTACGTTCTTTTATCGTATCTGAAAACTGCAACACCTTTTTGTGAAAGCGACCAAGCAATATCTCTAAAAGGCTTTAATACTCCAACAGTCTCATCTCGGTCAGAAGCTCCGGAGCCTTGAACTAATATAACTACAGTATCTGCTTTAATATCTTTGGGTTCAGCAAGGGTTCCTGTCAGCCTGTATTTCAAGCTCCCTATTTTTATTTCTTTTTCAATTATGTTAGCTGGCATTCGCAATGTGTCGTACGGTGATATATGAAACCCGCTTATTTTGTTTTTATTATCAAACGTTACTCGAAGCAAAATACTTCCCGACTCAAATTCAGTAATATATGAAATCGTACCTTGAGAAGTGCTTTGATACGTAATGCTTTTAAACTTATTCAACGGGACAATATATTGATAATAAACTTCATTTAGCCCGTCTTTATTTAAAACAGATTTCATAGTGGCAGTATAATCATAATTATTAAGTATCTTATCAAAATCTTTATTTAAAAAATCTTTAATATAATTTTCAGCAGTCCCTTTATTATCATTCGACCCGCAGCCAGCAGCTGAAAATAAGACCGTAAGAGTAAATAAAACCGCCATTATATATGTTATTATTTTTTTCACAGTTATTACCTTCTAATAAGATATTTTTCTTATTGAAAAATATTGTGGAATTAATCGGCAGATTGAATATTAAAACCTGCTATTGCATTTTTCTTGTCAAAAAAAACATTAACTTCAAGCTTTATTTTTTCGAATGTTACAATTTGATATACCGTTTGGTATCCACTTTCTGTTTTTTGCTGTATTTCTCCGTAAGAAACAACATTTCCGGTTTCAGCAATTATTGCGTCATACGTCTGACTCAAAGAGGCGGATGTGATTTGTTTCTTCATTGTGTTGGTATAATTGTAACCGCTAACCAAGTTATCAAAATTTTTGTTAAAAAAATCATTAATATACTTTTGTCCGACTTCTTTAATATTAACATTTGTATTGGCTGTGCTGCCTGAGCATGCAACAAATGCTAATGATATTAATGCCACTAATAATATTAATAAAATTTTCTTCTTCATAATTCACCTCATAGTTAATAATATTTTTATTATACCATTTATTATTTATTTCTAATCAATATAAAAAAATCTGACATTAGCTTAGCGCATTGTTCTTCACATATTCCCGGGTAAATTTGCAGATTATTGCAGTTGTATATGCTTCTGATATTAACTATAGAATCCGCAAAACCTGTCTTGGGTTCATATGCTCCGTACACTAATTTGCTTATCCTGCTGTTAATAATTGCGCCCATGCACATCATGCATGGTTCAAGTGTAACATAAATCTCGCAATTGTCCAAGTATTGTGAATTCAGTTCCTCCATAGCTTTTTGTA
>JAAZOI010000055.1 GCA_012797825.1 Eubacteriaceae bacterium
GGACGCAAGTACTCAAATAAATTCTCAAAAGAAGAAAAACGGGCGCATTCTGACATACCGCAAGACAAGAAGCTTACAATTAATGATTTAAATCAGGGCACCATTACCGTATCCAATTTAGGGGCGGCTGTTAAAGGCACAAACGGCTATATTGGCATACTCGATATTGTGCCGCCGCAGGTGTGCGTTGTAGGTATAGGCGCATTGCAGGATAAACCGAGAGTATATTATGCGGAAGATAATTCACAGCAAATAGGAGTTCGTAAAATAATTCCGTTCACAATAGCGTTTGACCATCGCGCGCTTGACTTCGGCGATATAGCGCCGTTTATAAATAAGCTGGAAAGCATTTTCACCTCCCCGTCGGTAATTCATACTTGGTAACATTAAAGAATGTAATAAATAAATTATTAAAAAGAAAGGGCTTAATTCATGAATAATATTGTATTCGCAGTGATAATTGCTGCAATCTTAGGAGCTGCGTATGGCTTAATACTAACTAAAAACAATAGAATAAAAATTGAAAAGTTAAAAATGAATAAAATTAGATTTACAATAAATTACTATGTAGCTATGCCTTTTTTAGCATTTGGTATTTTCGGAGCATTGGTATCCTGCAGATTAATGGATATAGATGAAGTTAAATATTTGCCGATTTTAATAACATATTTCATTATAATAGGAGTTTTCATATTAGGCTTTTTTATCGCAATGCCGATTATCAGAAAACATGAGATAAAAATTGAATCGGAAAAAATTGACTATAATCTTGACGATATTAAAGATAAAAGCGAATTCATATTCTTATCCAATAAAGGATTTAATGTTATTTTTTCTCAAGCGGGAATTAAAATTGATGAACAATTATATTCTTTCAGCCAATTCAATGTTTCTTTGCAAACAAGCAATAAATATATGATTGTAAACCTGAATTTATGTTTTGATAACAAAGACGAAAATTCAAATGAAAAGATAAACAGTTTTTTCATATCCTTAACAAAAGAATCTCTTTATGCAATCCAAAAATATAATATACCTATTCAATATCAAGAAGATTTAGATTATATTATTAATAATAAAGAAAATGCAGTTAAACAAATACTTACATATGGCATGCTCAAGCATAAATAATAATTTCATATCATTATAGCACTATAATTAACTTATTGAAACAGGAGCAAAAATATTGAACCATAAAAATAAAATCAAAGCAGAACCTTTTGATATTATGCAGTATTTTTACCGTGAGGTTCACGATCCTCTTATACACTGTCTTATGCAATTTTCCGCTCCTATAGAAGAAAAGACATTAATAAAAGCCGTTACATATTCTCTTGACGCAATACCTTTAATAGGGTGCTGTTTTGACGACTCCTCCCGCCGCCCATGCTGGGTAAAGCGGGATTTCAAAGGAGAAGATATTGTTCATACAGTAAATGCAGAACCTAATGAAATTAAGCAATGCGAGCGGCTTCTTATTTCAACTATTGATATTTACAATGAACCGCAATTAAAAATATTTTTGATAAAAGCAGACAATGGCTGTGATAAAATGTGCCTGATAATAAACCATATGGTATGCGACGGCTCGGGTTTAAAAGAATATTTGTATTTACTTGCAGGCATTTATACACAACTTGAAAATGACATTGATTGTAAAATACATCTTGATTGTAATTCAAGAAGCATAAATCTGCTTTTTAAAAATATAAATTTTTTAGGTAAAATTAATCTGTTATTTTCAAATTATCACTTCCCAGTTCAAGTTTTCAAAGATAATATTCCCATTAGCAGAACTGAAAGAAAACCTTTTTTTGCTTTGCATGTAATTAATAAAGAAGATTTTAATAAAATGATATTATTTTCAAAACAAATGAATGTAACAATTAATGATATTATTTTAACTTCATATATCAGATTTTTACATAAACATACTAAAACAAACAGAATAATAATGCCCTGCCCCGTTGATTTACGAAAATATTTATCAGTTAACCAAAAGCATGGTATATGCAATTTAACGGGCAATTATTACTGTGATGTAAGTATAAAAAAAGAAGACTCTTTTTGCGATACTCTTTATACAGTTTCAGAGCAGATGAAAGCACAAAAGAAAAACAACAAATGCCTAAAGCCGCTTATTAATCTGCAGCTTGCTTTTAAAATTCTTCCGTTTGAGTTTCTAAAAAAGAACTTCTATAGATACTTTACAATCCCTGTAATATCATATTCAAATTTAGGCGTTTTAGATAAAAATTTATTAAACTTCGGCTCTGTTGCTGTCGATAGAATATTTCTTACCGGCGCTATAAAAAATAAGCCTTATTTTCAGCTGACAGTTTCAACTTATGACAATAACTGCGTACTCAGCTGTAACCGATATGGAACACCATTTGACAAATCGCTTATTAGAAGCTATTTAAAAGAATTAAAAGATGATATCTTAATTAATTGTATATTGCAATAACTGTTTATGGAGGGTTCGATGACAAAAACAAGAAAACGAATATTAAAAATATTACTTTTTATTCTTATACTTTTTTCTTGCTTGCTTATTTTGTTCAATTTATCAAAATCAAGAACATTCCAGTTATTCGGAGAAGTCGTAAGTTCCGTTCCCAATAACGATAAAAAAATCGCTCTCACATTTGATGACGGTCCCACTGAAAATACATCTATAATTTTAGACAAACTCTCTGAACTGAATATAAAAGCTACTTTTTTCCTTTGCGGAACAGGAATTGAGCAAAGACCTGATGATGCGAAATTGATAGTTGCTTCAGGCAATGCCGTAGGCAACCATTCGTATTCACATACGAGAATGATTGCAAAATCATACGGTTTTATAAAACAGGAAGTGGATAAAACAAACAGTCTGATAAGCAAAAGCGGCTATACCGATACAATATTTTTCAGACCTCCGTACGGCAAGAAACTCTTTTTCCTTCCCTACTATTTAAGTAAAAAAGATATTGTTACTGTTATGTGGAGCATGGAGCCCGAAACCGTGCTCGGTTTTGATGCCACGGCTGAAGAAATTGCGAGATATGTTATTGACAATGTAAAAAACGGCAGTATTATTCTTCTTCATCCCATGTATAATCCTGATAATGTATTGCCCGCTCTTGATATTATTGTCCCTGAACTGAAAAAACAGGGTTATACATTTTGCACAATACCGCAGCTTTATAAAGAATATAAATAAACTCATTAAATGAAAGTATCAAATTATACATAACATTTTTTTAAGAATTAAAGTAATATAAAAAAAATAAATAAATTATGCTGTATCAATTAAACTTGACGAGGAGATTTAAAATGAAGGAAAGACATAAAAAGATTATAGACCTTGTAATACTGTTTGCCGTAACAGGCATCGGTGTATCTGCCGCACTGAGCCTGCTGCCTTATATCAATAAGCTGGAAGCATTCTCTAGAATTATAGCCACGGCGTCGGCGCAATTTGCCATTGCAGGACTTGGCGCAGTTATCGTAATGCTTTTAAGAAAAGAAAAATTCACCGATTATGGGCTGAAAAAAGAAAATATAATAAAATCACTGTGCATCGGCGCCGCTTTTACTGTCGTTTATTTAACGGTAATTTACTTTATAGAAGGCGGTCTTACCTGGATGCCTTTCAGACAAGTTGATGTTACAAAACCGGCTTTATCCTTGGGATTTCCGTTAAATATTATTGGTATAATTATAATTGCCTTAAGCTGGGGCTTTTTTGAAGGTTATACACTCATTTATATATCTAAAAAAATTAATAGCCTGTTTAACATAACAAACCCGTTTTTAAAACCGGGGCCTTTAGTTATTATACTATGCAATATACTTATACATATGGCCATGGGGCAGTCTTTTTTAAATGCCGCTTCAGGATCAATTGCTACATATGTCGTTGTTATGATACCTGAACTCACGGGCAACTCTTGGGGAAGTATTCTTATATTTATGATGTTATGGAATGCTGTATAATAATATAAATTTATAAAAATATTTAAGGAAGCTTATGAATTCATTAAACGAAAATATAAAAGAATATACCGCCCAGCTAAAAAAAGGTCATATACAAAAAGCCTATAGGGGCATTATGACTTTTATGTCTGAATTAAAATCGTATCTTGAAAACAAATATCCGAAGTACATTTCAAGCGCTCTCTATTTCGGTTATATGGATATGACTTATTTCGCTTTCACGCCGAAAGAGCTTAAAGACATGAAACTCAAAATAGCCCTAGTTTATCTGCACGAAGAAAACCGCATCGAGCTTTGGCTTGCGGCAAATAACCGCACTATTCAGGCAGAGTACATAAAACTGCTAAAAGGCAAAAACATCGGCTTGTATACTCTGTCGCAAGTTTCGCCTGGAACAGATTCTATTGTTGAATATATAATTGTTAAAGAGCCCGATTTTGATAATTCTGATATTTTGAAAAACCATATTGAAGAAAATACTATAAAATTTGCCTGCGAGATTATTTCTATATTGAAATAATCTTTTTTTTAATTATCATTAAGTTAATAAGATTTTAAAAGAAAGAAGGATATATTATGGAAAACTTATATGTTGATTTCACCCTTATAAATCAGAAAGTGGGATTTAACGTAGTTTCACGCTCTAATCCTAAATACCCTGTTAAAATGGATTTCGTACCACCTTTGGGAGATAATGACGGCCTTGCGGGAATTGAAGCGCTAATTATCAGCTTTTGCGGCTGCGTAAGCACAGCAGTTGTGGCTCTTCTTAAAAGAGGCGGTAAAAACATAATTTCATACGAAGGCACGGCAACAGGTATCAGACGCGAAAATCCCCTTTCGCTTGAAAAGATAATTTTCGAAGTGCGCGTAAAATCCGATAACATCGCCCCTGAAGATATGGATAAAATTCTTGCAACCGCTGCAAACATCTCCCCTGTATGGCTTGCTATTAAAAATAATGTGGAAGTAACCTGCGAATATAAAATAATTGCTTGATTATAAAAAGGTGTTAAATATGGATGATTCATCTTCAAAAGAAAATAATCCGTTTGATATTCAAAACGACAGCAATGCGGTTGAAGATATATTATTAGATACAATTAATAAAATGCGTAAAGATGACCCTCTTATCGGCGCGAAGTTAGGTGCAAAAGAAGTCATAAATAGTTTAATGAGCATGATGAATGATTCTAATGGGATACATATTGAAACTTTTATGTGCGCGCTTGGCTCTCTTGCGGGTTATTCTTGTCAGGCAAGTCTGCGCAAAGAACTTATTGAGCTAAAAGGACTAGATGAAAAGCAAGTATTTGCGGTTGTTTTTACTAATGACGGGAGCAAATATTTTTTCGGCGATCTTATTAATAAACCGCTTGCAGAGGATGAATATTCGGTGTGGTCATTAGCCGCAGGCGCTGTGCAATATTTAGGTATAAATGAAATCATTGATGTCGAAGATATTTTTAAACATGTGGCAGAAACTGTTGGCAATCATAATTATGGCATACCCAGAATTCCCGAGGGACACGAACCTATGGACATGCCTTATAATTTTGTGAAATTTTTATGGCCGTTGTTTCTGCCGATTGCAGAAAAATACTGTGATGCACCCAATGAGTGGCCGATAATGTTCGGCCTATCTGTGCAAGAAGGCATTATTTTGGGTAAAGATGTGCTTAATCCTTTGTTATCGCTTTCTTTAGCTATGGAAAGCGCGATACCTATGGCTAAAGTGGATATTATCGAACTTAAATGATAATATAACACAAGTCTTCTTAATAAACTTTACCAGATAGAAGGTGTCTTATATGAAAATAATAGCAGTAAACGGCAGTCCCAGAAAAAACTGGAACACCGCTATGCTTTTATCAAGCGTGCTTGACGGAGCGGCGTCAAAAGGCGCGCAGACGGAGCTTTACCATCTATACGATTATAATTATAAAGGATGCATAAGCTGTTTTTCTTGCAAATTAAAAGACGGAATAAGCTACGGGCATTGCGCGCTTAAAGATGAAATAACACCCATATTAAAATCGATTGAGGAAGCGGACGCGCTAATAATAGGTTCCCCTATTTATTTCGGAAATATTTCAGGAGAGCTGAAATCATTTTTGGAAAGATTGTTTTTTCAATACCTCGTATACGAAAAAGATTATCCGACTTTGTTTAAAAGAAAAATACCGGTAGGTTTTATCTATACAATGAACGTAAACGAAGAAGTGCTTGATACTTCAGGGTATAAGCAATATTTAAGCCGCATAGAACAATTCGCGCAGAGAACATTCGGTTATGCACAGTCGCTTTATATCACTGACACTTACCAATTTGACGACTATTCAAAATATGTTGTAAAAAGCTTCAGCGGCGAAGATAAAGCCAAAAGGCGCATAGAGCACTTCCCTGATGATTTAAAAAGCGCATACGAAATAGGCGTAAAGTTTGCTGAGTTTAATTTTTTTAAATAATAAACAAAACATAAATCGCAAATTTTAATAAGTAAACGGCAATGGATTTTTCAAAATTAAAAAGAGAATTACACCCTATGCCCAAAGACATTGAGGATATTTTGAACTCGGAGAATCTTATGAATTCTTACCGCAGCCGCCCTGCTTATCAGCAAAATGATTATCTTGGCTGGATAACGCGCGCCAAGAAAACACAAACAAGAACTAAGCGAATAAACCAGATGATTTGTGAATTGCAAGACGGCAATTTGTATATGGGCATGAAATATAATACTAAACATTAATTATACTTTTTTTATTTTTCGGAGATTTTTATGGAACTTATTTTACGTAAATTTTGTGATGATGACATAAATTTATTTGAAAAATGGCTAGCCGAAGATTACATAGCAAAATGGTACAACCCCGCATTTGAATGGCTTGACGAAGTAGGTCAGCAGCGAAACTGGATACAGCGTTACATAGCAGTGTACGGCTCTGAACCTATAGGTTTCTGCCAATATTACGAATACAAAAAAGGAAAGGAAGACTGGCACGGAAGTGCAGATATAACTAATGCATACAGCATAGACTATTTAATCGGCGAGCGCGATTATTTAAAAAAAGGACTGGGCAGAGAACTTGTTCTTACGGCCGTATCAAAAATCGCCTCTCTTACTGATGCCGAAAAAATAATAGTAAAACCCGACGATGAAAACACGGCATCATGCCGCACCCTTCTTTCAGCAGGCTTTATATTTGATGAATTTAACAAAATATATGTTTTTAATTTGCCTCAATATGCAAATAAATAAAACAATTTATTCACCGGAGAAAATAAAATGAATACTTATATAGCATTTCTGCGCGGCATAAACGTAGGCGGAAAAAATAAAATTAAAATGGATGATTTAAAAAGCGCTTTAGAATCAATTGGGCTTTGCAGTGTAAAGACATATATACAAAGCGGCAATATTATTTTTTCTTCCCCCGAAAGCGAAGATATGCTGATAAAGCTTATCAAGTCTGAAATCAAAGAAAAATTCGATATTAATACATCTGTAGTAATAAGAACTCTATTCGAATTAGAACAAATTATAAGCAATTGCCCCTTTTCGCAGGAACAAATAGCGGCATCTCAAGAAGCCAACAGCGAAGGCGAAAGCTTTTATGTGGCATTGCTTCCTTCCGCACCGTCTGATGAAAAAATTGATGCGCTGAATAAATATAAAAACGATAATGATAACTTTAATATAATAAACCGCGATATTTATATGCTGCTCCGTCAAAGCATACGTACTTCAAAGCTTGCCGATAAAATTTTAAAGCTGGATTCTTCTGTTACTGTGCGAAACTTTAACACCATCAAAAAGATTATCGAAATTGCTAAATCATAGCTATTTATATTTATGCAATTCGAAGTTATTACCGCATTATTACTTTAATGATTATGATATAAATTGTTGCCAATTTTAATATATACAATATAAACTCAAGTTTTCAGGAGCTTATTTATGTATCACCAGGACTGGCTTATGAGCCAAATTGAAGGTATGGTTTTAATGATTGTCAGACTTCTTTTTAAAAAAGAAACCTCAGTTTATGAAATTAAAAATGAGGCAAACCTTACCGATACCGATTTATTGTATCTGAAATTAATTCAATTGCTTAATAATAATAAAATAAATGAAGCAGAAAACCTGCTGTTTGAGAAAATGGATGATGCCGACTTGAATTATATGAAAATTGCGCTTGATTTTTATGACCGTGTAAACAGATTAAGTGATGCTCAACTCGAAAAAAATGGTTTTTCAAGAGAAGAAATTAAAAGCGGTCTGCAAGACGCAGCGAGACTTTTCGGAATTAATCTTAATAACGAGTTATAAATACAGCTTTTTTTTATAAAGGTAGAGAATTTATTTTAAAGTATATAAAAGCGGAGAACTAAATGTTTTGCAGAAACAAATCTATTTAAAGCTATTTCATTATAATAAATAGAAGGTTATAAATAAAAATTTTAGCGATATATATATAATTTTGTCATATTCCCAGTTGAACATTGACATTTATAAATATATAATTAATTAAAATTAACCTTTATATTATTAAATTGTTTTAAGCGCAGCAAGTTTGTCATAAAATTTATTGTATAGTGTAAAAATAAACGATACAGTCACTGGCTGGGAGAAAAACGTAATTTGAAACAATATAAAGTAGGCATCCTTTTATTTAATGACGTCGAGGTTCTCGATTTCGCAGGACCATATGAAGTTTTTTCAATAACTAATGACCCTGAAAATAACAATAAGCCTTTTATTGTAAGCACAATATCACAGACAGGCAATATCATCACCTCGCGCGGAGGGTTGAAAATAATATCTGATTATTCATTTGATAATGCGCCTTTCTTTGATATTCTAATAATACCCGGCGGCTACGGCGCCGAACAGATTGAAATACATAACAATATTCTTATACAATGGATTAAAACACAAGCAGAAAAAGCGGAAATTGTTGCATCCGTTTGTACGGGCGCATTTTTATTGGCTCAGGCAGGTCTTTTAGATAATAAAAAAGCTGTTACTCATTGGATGGACTCAGACAGGCTTGAAAATGAATTTAAAAATATTACTGTTTTACGCAATGTAAAATTTGCGGATGAATCAAAGGTTATAACATCGGCAGGCATCAGCTCGGGTATTGATATGTGCCTGCATATCGTCTCAAAATTATTAAGTCAGGCTGCGGCTGAGATTACAGCCAAAAGAATGGAATATAACTTAAGTAATGATCTGATTTTAAATTTACATAAATAAAACAATTATTTAAACACATTCAATCAAAAGTTATGCCGGAAAAGAGGTGAACAAAATGGACAAAGAAGCAGAAAACAAGATTGAAGCCCAAAATAATAATATTGAAATAAAAGAAGAAACAAATTCGGAAAAACCGAAAAAAACAACAAAGCAAACAGAAAAAAAGACAACAGGAAAAAAATCAGATTCAAAGCCTAAAACCGGTACAAGTAAAGCAGGCTCAACTCAAAGTAAAAAAAGCGTTAAAAAAGCGGATGATAAAAACTCTGAGGCGCAAATAAAAGAAAATAAAAAAACCGGACAGAAAAAAGAAAGCTCAAAACCGACACCAAAAAATACAACTAAAAAAGCTGCTGCAAAAAAAGAGCAGCCCAAAAATCAGCTTAATACTTTTGCCGCAGAAGATGAAGTTCTTAAGACAAATGAGAACATCATTATATCAGATGAGATTAAAACATCTGAAGAACTTTCCGATTTGCAAGCAAAACCTAAAA
>JAAZOI010000056.1 GCA_012797825.1 Eubacteriaceae bacterium
CCTATAATACCTATTTTCATAAATTAATACTACTCCTGTTGTTTTAAATTAGTTATATTTATTGTTGTGTCCTTTATTTTTTATATCATCGAATATTTTATCAATATAATGCGATTTTGTACAGTATTCTGTAGGAGCATATTTTTCAAGATAATATATTGTAAATTTGTATTGCTCGGGGCAAGTTCCTTCTACGAATAATCTTCCTGTTGATGAGTCTATAGTAACTTTTTTTACAATCATATCCGCATATGTGTCGTATTCGGAGCTGGATATCCATATTGACTCAACTTCACTGTCATTGAAATAAATTCTTCCCTGGTCTAACGCAGAACTTTTTGCCACCTTAACATTTACCATAGTTGAAGAAGCCTCTATATCAGATAAGTTGGGAACCATTTTAGCAAGAGCCCCGTCATTTATTACTTTATTCATATATCTGCCGAAAGCATACGCGCTGTAAGCGCTTGAACCCCCCACAACTTTCATATCAGGCGCGCCAATCCATATTGTCGTGCTAAGACCGCCGCAGTAACCTGCAAACCACAGGTCTTTTTTCTCTTCTGTTGTGCCCGTTTTACCTGCTGCAGCGTACTTATAAACATGCGCCGCAGTGCCTGTCCCATATGAGACGACATCGTGCAAAAGCCCGTTCATTGTATCAGCCGTACTGATATCAAACACTCTTGTTTTGGACAGCTTCACATTTTTAATATTAAACATTTCCTGCCCGTTTTTATCCGAAATGCTTTCTATACTGTAAATTTCATTGACTACTCCGCCGTTGGCAAATGCGCAGTATGCTTTTGCCATTTCAACCGGTTTGAGCCCGTATGTCAGCCCTCCCAAGGCTGTGGCCAAATTATAATCGGTATCTTTTACTGTTGTAAACCCGTATGATTTTATAGCATTCATTGACCTGTTTATGCCATATTCGTCAAATATTTTAACCGAGGGGATATTTCTGGAGCCCACAAGCGCGCTTCTAACGCTAATCCAGCCTTTATAAGCGCCGTCATAATTTTTGGGAGTATAACCCCCCCATGAAGTTTTTACATCATTTATCATTGTCCTTGAAGTAACTACTCCGTCGTCAATAGCAGCGGCATAATACAGCGGTTTTATCGACGAACCCGGCTGCCTGGGCTGAGATGCCATATCTATCTGTGTATTTCCGCCCCAATATACCCTTATCTGCCCCGTATTATAGTCAACGCTGACTGCAGCCCCTGTTGCCTTTTTTGTGAGTCCGTAATATTTTAACGCAGAATTAATGCTTGCAACAGCATCCTGCTGAGCAGAATAGCTTAAAGTCGTTTTTATTGTTACCCCGTCATATGTGAGATGTTTCTGCGCAAGCAATTTTGCGTTTTCATAATTCATTGAATATTTTTTCTGAAATTCAGGAATTATGCGGGTATAATATTCATCTATGACGTAATCAACGAATGCCGCGGTATTTTCTCTTGAAGTGCCCGAAAAACCTCTGGAATTACTTGCAAGTTTTATAGGCGCTTTTTTTATTTCATCAGCTTTTTGTTTTGTTATATAACCGGAGCTAACCATTGCGTCAATTACTGCTTGCTGTCTTTTTATTGCCTCATCGTAGTTATCAAACGGGCAATATGCGCTCGGCGCTTGAAAAAGCCCGGCAATTAATGCGCACTCTGCCGTGTTTAAATCTTTTACATCCTTACCAAAGTATTTTTTACTCGCTTCCTCTACGCCGTATGTGCCTGAACCCAAATACATTTGGTTTAAATACATTTCAAGTATTTCATCCTTTGTAAAAGCTTTTTCCATTTTCATGGCAAGAATTGCTTCATTCAGTTTTCGTATATATGACTTTTGATCTGTTAAAAACAACCTTTTTACAACCTGCTGAGTAATAGTGCTTCCGCCTTCGGAGTAAGCATCTTTGCTCAACACATTATTTACAAATGCCCGAATTATCCCTCTTATGCTTACTCCATTATGATTATAAAAATTTTTGTCCTCAACCGCTACTACGGCGTTAATTAAATCTTTCGGCACCTTTTGTATATCTACATATGTTCTGTTTTCATCAAAAATTTCAGAAATTAAAACGTTATCCGATGAATATATCAGAGTCTTACCTTTAGGTTCGTATTTATAATCAGAAATATTTGTTGTGATTGCTTTAAACCCGAGCATTGCCGTTAAAAAGCATATTAACAGAATAAAAATTATTACGCCTGATATAATTCTTTTTTTGCGATTAATTCTCTTTTTTGACCTTTTTTTCCGTTTCATTTAAATCACTCAAACAGTTTATTTTAGAAGTTTTGCTATATCATCAGCAAGAGGCGCAGTATAGACATTATATTGTTTTGTTCTGGGATGAATAAACCCTATGCTGTACGCATGCAAAGCTTGTCTTTCTATTAAATCGCTTTTTTTGTTATAGAGTATATCTCCCAGCAGAGGATGATTTATATATTTCATATGTACCCTTATTTGATGGGTTCTGCCTGTATGCAAAATAATTTTTACCAACGCAAAATCAGCATATTGCGTAACGACCTCATATTCCGTTATGCTTTCTTTGCCTTCATCAAACACTGTTCTTTCTGTTGACTCTTCTTCTATTTTCCCTATAGGCACATTTATTATGCCTTTTTTATCTTCGAAACATCCTTCCGCCAAAGCGAAATATGTTTTTGCAATTTTATCTTCCTGCATTTGCTTTTGAATAAAATAATGTGAATACTTGTTTTTCGCAATTAATATCACGCCGGATGTATCCATATCAAGCCTGTTTACAAAACGCGCCTTGCATAGCAGTTTATTCTCTCTCCACATATAATATATACCATTTGCAAGCGTGTCTTCTTGGTGGTATTTTGTCGGATGCGTAATTAAATTCGCAGGTTTATTTATTAAAAGCACATCATCATCTTCATGTATTACGTTAAAATCAATTTTCACGCACTCAGCGTCATACTTTTCTATGCCAAAATCTACAGCGATTTCATCATTCTCTTTAAGTATATGGTTAAATCGTGTTCTTATATTGTTTATATGTATGCTTCCTTCTTTTTTTATTGCATTAATAAGCCTGTGCGAATATAAATGTTGTTCTCTTAAATAATCAACAAGCTTGCAACCTTCATCATTTGAATCAGCAATATAAATATAGGTATGGCAATTTTGCTTTTGTTTCATTAAATTATCCTTTGCAAAAAAAAAGGTATAAATTTATTTTGTCCATATTTTACCAAAATAAACAAAATAATAATTTTTATACCACACACATTACCCGACAAGCATGCCCCATATTTGATCCCTAGCCAAAGCCAGGTGGGTTATCTGTTCGTTGCCGCTGCCTTCCACTGAAATGTTGAGGCCTGGCATTGTACAACAAAACTCGAAATCCCATAAAATGAGTGTAGGTTCAAATATTACAAGCATTATCTTAATCGGGTGAAAGAATAAATCTTTCATTTATAATTATATCTTAAATTTTTTGGCTTACAAGTGGTATTATTTGTTTGTATTTTTAAATTTTATAAAATTTATATTGATTTTTTTTAAATATAGTAGTATATTTATACATAATTAAGCATAAATATACTAAAAAATTGAGGTAATAAAAAAATGATAAAAGAAAAAATTGTTCTTGCATATTCCGGCGGGCTTGACACTTCCGCAATTATACCTTGGTTAAAGGAAAACTATAATTACGATGTTTACGCTTTATGTATAGATATAGGTCAGGGCGCGGAACTTGAAAATTTGGAAAAAAGAGGGTACGAATGCGGCGCCGGTTATGTTAAAATAGAGCGTGCAACAGACGAGCTCGTTAATGACTACATATTCCCTATGCTGAAATCAGGCGCTATGTACGAAAACAAATATCTGCTGGGAACATCAATAGCAAGACCGCTTATCGCAAAAAAACTCGTTGAATACGCACGCGAAGTAGGCGCCAGCGCAATATGCCACGGAGCAACCGGCAAAGGCAACGACCAGGTAAGATTTGATTTAGGTATTTGGGCTCTTGCTCCCGAGATGAAAATTATTGCTCCATGGAGAATATGGAATATTAAAAGCAGAGAAGACGCTGTAGAATATTGCATCAAACATGACATAAAACTTAACTTGCCTGCAAACCAGCTTTACAGCAGAGATAAAAATATCTGGCATTTAAGCCACGAAGGATTGGAACTTGAAAATCCTGACACAGCTCCCGATTACGAAAATCTTTTAATGATGTGCGCAACACCGGAAAATGCGCCGGATGAGGCGGAAATTATAACAATAGATTTTGAAAAAGGAATACCTGTTAAATTAAACGACAAAGATATAAACGGAACAGATTTAATATATAAACTAAATGAAATAGGCGGAAAGCACGGCGTAGGCGTTATTGATATGGTTGAAAACCGCGTTGTCGGAATGAAATCAAGGGGCATATACGAAACCCCCGGCGGAACAATACTTTATTACGCGCATAACGAACTTGAGAGAATATGCCTTGACAGACAAACTTATTCATTTAAAGCAACAGCCGCTGTTACGTTCGCAGAGCTTGTATACAACGGTATGTGGTTTACACCGCTGCGCGAGGCTATAAGTGCGTTTATAGATAAAACTCAGGAAAATGTTACAGGCAAAGTAAAACTTAAATTATATAAAGGAAATATCATACCGCAGGGTGTATCTTCGCCGTACACATTATATAATGAAGAAATTTCAAGCTTCACAACAGGAAACTTGTACGACCACAAAGACGCTGAAGGATTTATTAAACTTTACGGACTCCCGCTAAGGGTAAGAGCGAGTATGATAGAAAAAAACAAAGGTTAAAAAATATGAAATTATGGCAAAACGTTTTTGCGACAGAAATTGACAAACTTGCAGATGAATTTAACAGTTCAATAACATTTGATAAAGCCCTTTATGAATATGACATAAAGGGCACTGTTGCCCATGTCTCAATGCTTATTAAACAAAACATAATAGCAGAAAAAGAGGGCAATGAGATAATTTCTGCATTAAATCAGCTGCTTGCAGATATAAATAGCGGAACAGTTAAAATTGATGAGAGTTATGAGGACATTCATTCTTTCGTAGAGCTTTATCTGACTGATAAGATAGGTTCAGTCGCGAAAAAAATGCATACAGGCAGAAGCCGAAACGATCAGGTTGCGCTTGATATGAAAATGTATGTAATTGATAAAACGGCAGATTTAAGCGATCTGTTAAAAGAACTCATATCTAAACTGATTGATAAATCAGAACAAAGCGTTAATGTAATTATGCCTATGTTTACTCACCTTCGAAAGGCTCAATGCTCAACATACGGCCATTATTTATGCGCATACATTGAAATGTTTCTGCGTGATTTAAGCCGCATTGAGACGATAACAGAAAACTGCAAAAACTTAATGCCGCTCGGGAGCGGAGCATGCTGCGGCAATACTTACGACATCGACAGAAATTACGTTGCAGAGCAGCTGGAATTTGACGATATAACATACAACAGCATAGACGGAGTATCAGACAGGGATTATATAATTGATACTCTTTACGCTTTATCAATGATAATGATGCATATGAGCAGATACTGTGAAGAACTTATTATTTTTTCCTCGGAACAATACGGCTATCTAAAAATATCCGATGAATTCTGCTCGGGCTCAAGCATGATGCCGCAAAAGAAAAACCCCGATATGGCGGAGCTTATAAGAGGAAAAACCGGCAGAGTATACGGCTCGCTTACACAGATGCTTACAACTTTAAAGGCTCAGCCGCTTTCGTATAACAAAGATATGCAAGAAGATAAAGAGTGCTTTTTTAACGCAATAGATACAACTATTAAGTGCCTGCAGATATTTACTGCTATGGCAGAGGGCATAATTTTTAACGAAGATGTGATGTATACATCGGCAAGAGACAGCTATATAACGGCAGTTGATGCCGCTGATTATCTTGCAAAGAAAGGGCTTCCTTTCAGAGACGCATATGCTGCCGCCGCAAAACTCGTAAACTTCTGTATAGAAAAGAAAATATATTTTTACGAA
>JAAZOI010000006.1 GCA_012797825.1 Eubacteriaceae bacterium
CGCAGAAGCATTTGCCCGCAAGGTCGGTATAGCCTGTTTTTATTCCGTTGGCGCCTTCGTAACTGTATAATAATTTATTTTTATTAACCAGATTTCTAACTCGGACAGTTTCTCCCGTAGATTTAATAGTTACGCTTTGAGTGGATACAATTTGCCTGAATATATCGTTGCTCATTGCGTACTGTGAAATTAACGCAAGGTCATATGCCGTTGTAAAATGGCTGCTGTTCGGAAGCCCGTTCGGGTTTGCGAAATTTGTATGCACCGCGCCTATTGCTTTAGCTTTATAATTCATAAGCGCCGCGAAATTGTCAATATCCCCCGATATATATATAGCAAGCGCCACAGCCGCGTCATTGCCAGAATGAAGCATAAGACCGTATAAAAGGTCTATTACTTTTAGTTCCTCGCCTTTTTCCAGATGAATAGACGAACCCTCAATTCCAATGGCTCTGTCGTCAATTTTTACAACTTGGTCCATATCGCACATTTCAATAGAAAGTATCGCCGTCATAATTTTTGTAGTGCTCGCAAAAGCAAGCTGTTCGTTCTCGTTTTTTGCATACAGTATTCTTTTGCTTTGCTGTTCCATAACAACAGCCGATTTTGCGGTTACATCAACCTGCGCGCATATAGAAATATTGATTAAAAAAATTGCAATGAATAAGCATATTAGCACTCTGCTTTTTTTATACATAAGCATTCACCCATAATATTTTATTCATTTGCGTAAGTGATAATGACCTTAAATATAAAAAGCCTGATATTCAGGCTTTTTAATCGGCTTACTGCCTTAATTTTGCATTGAACTTGTCTTTAAGTTTATTTAATATTATATTGAACAAACTGTCTGTCTCAGCGTCTGTAAGCGTTCTTTCCTGCGAACGGAACTCAAGCGAGTACGCAAGAGATTTATATCCTCTCTCTATTTGGTCTCCCGTATATACGTCAAACAGATAAGCGTTTACCAAAAGCTCCGTTCCGTTTTCTCTGATTTCGTTAAGCACGTCTCCGCTTAATACGTCATCTTTTACTATTACCGCCATATCGCGAGCAATTGACGGATATTTCGGTATAGGCGTGTATATGAAAGCATTATCAGCTGATGCAAACATTTCTTTAACGTCGAATTCAAACACGTATGTGGCCTCTTCTATGTCAAACTCTTTTGCAACCGCGGGATGCACTTGTCCTATATATCCGAGGTATTTACCATCCGCAAACACATCCGCGCTTTTTCCCGGATGCACAGAGGCGCATTTGCTTCGTACGCAAATTATATCAGCAATGCCCAGGCGTTTAAATAAAGCGTCCGCAATGCCTTTGATGTCATAAAAATCATATCCGCCGTAAGAGGCTAGGGCAAGTTTTTCTTTCTGAATCGGCAGACCCTCTTCGTCTTTTTCGTTGAAAAACACATTGCCTATTTCGAAGAAAATAGCTTTATTGTTTTTTCTGCTTAGATTAAGTTCCGCAACTTCCAATAAGCTTCCCATAAGACTAGTTCTCATGTAAGCCGTAGCGTCACCCAGCGGGTTGATTATTTTTACAATGTCTTCTTTTTTATAGCCCATATTAAGCTTTTTAATATTGTCATATGAAGTAAACGTGTATGTCAGCGATTCAAACGCTCCCATAGACGCCATAATATTTTTTATCTCGGTTTTAAACTTAAAGTACTGGTTAACGGGGCTTACATAGCTTGAAGCGTTGTTTAGTGTGGACGGCATTTTTTCGTATCCGTAAATGCGTGCAATTTCTTCCGCTATGTCTTCTTTTATGTTTATGTCTGTTCTATACGACGGACTGATAACTGTTATTATTC
>JAAZOI010000057.1 GCA_012797825.1 Eubacteriaceae bacterium
GGATTATAAAACGAAGGTGCTGAATACATGAGCATCATATGCATAGAAGATACAGTTTTCAGACGCAAAGGATCATCGAGGATCGTCTGGAGCCGTTTAGCTTGGTAGCGCGGCGAATTTTATGTGGAACGATACGGAAATTGTAGGGTATAAAAAATTAAGTTATACTCATACAAAAGGAGATAAGTACTATGCCAATAATATATAACGAAGATGTAGATAATATAATTAATAGATAATCTCTGAACAAATATCGAAAAAAAAGTGTTAGACATTTGTTAGACAATGGCCATAAATAGGGATAATCAACTGCAATAAAACAACGCATTACAGCAGTTTTATGAGGTTTTACGGATCACTGTCTAGAATTCGTAATCATCAGGTCAGCGGTTCGAATCCGATCAGTAGCTCCAAAAAAAACTATTATTTAACCACGCAAATGCGTGGTTTTTATTTGAAACATATGTAATTTGAAATATAACTTATAATATATTAATATTGGATTTTGTCTACTGTTTGTCTACTGCAAAAAATAAATTCTATAAACTATTAGTTGAAATTGGGAAGTAAAAGAAAAAGGAACTGAAATGTATGTCGATATTTCCAATGCTTTAAAAAAGAGTAATGATTAAGATTTGCACAGTTATTTTCATTTAATTTTCCATGATATAGATGAGAAATATGACGGATATGACAGCAATAGTTTTATGCAATAAAAAAATATGTTTAACTTATTTTATTTCATATTTTCCAATTTTTTTAGTTTATTATTTATAATAGACAATGTCGCTTCGTCAAATGAATGTTTTTTATAACCGGCTATAGGTGACAAATGTTTTTGCATAGCTAATTCAGCCATTTCTCTTTGACGAAATTTCATAGCTTCGCAGATAGCATAATGACCTCTGCTGGAATAATCATACAATTCAGGGTGAGCTGTAATATAAACATGATATCTTTTAATTTTATCTTTTATTAAATCATAATATTGAATAATATAATTATTTTTACTTAATTGTATTAAATAGTAATGAAACTCATTTTCTGCATTGAAAATTTCTTCATAAATAGAACTTTTATAAGCTTTTTCAATATTTTTTGCAAATTTATACAATTGATTAATTTCTTTATCCGTTATTTCTTCTGCAGCGTAGCCGGCAGCAAGACTTTCCAATTGAACTCTGAATTTGCTTAATTTATAATAATCATCCGAATCAAAAGGCGCTACAAAAGTGCCTTTATTAATGACTTTAATTAAAAAACCTTGATTTATAAGAAGTTGTAACGCGTCACGCAGAGGCGTTCTGCTAACATTAAATAATTCTGCAATCTGAGCTTCATTTATTTTTGTATCAGGAATTAAATCAAAATTTATAATATCATTAAGTATTATTTCGTATATAATATTAGTAATAGATTTAAACGGATTTTCATTAACTTTTTTTTCAAAGTCAAGCTTATTCATAGCCATAATCTTTCTAAATTTAAATTCAAAATGTTTTTTAAAAA
>JAAZOI010000058.1 GCA_012797825.1 Eubacteriaceae bacterium
AAAAAGAATGGATATTTGCGGCATTAAAACAGACATTAATGTACTTGATAAAAATACTTCAACGGAAGAACTGTTAAATCTGCTTGAGCAAAAAAATAAAGATAACAGTATTCACGGCATATTAATGTTTCAGCCGCTGCCTGCGCATATTGACTCTTCCGTTATTAAAAGCTCCATAAACGAACTAAAAGATGTTGACTGCATTAATCCGTTAAGCAGCGCAAAAATGTATTTGGAAGATAAAAACGCTTTTGTACCCGCTACACCCGGGGCTGTGATGGAAATATTAGATTTTTACAAAATCCCGCTGGAAGGCAAAAATGTCGCAGTGCTGGGCAGGTCAATGGTTGTAGGCAAGCCGCTTGCAATGATGCTGCTGAATAAAAACGCTACAGTTACTATATGCCATTCAAGAACAAAAAATATTGCGAACATCTGCAGAAATGCGGACATTATCATATCTTGCATAGGCAAAGAGGGTTTTGTGACAAGTGAATTCGTTAACGATAATTCAATAGTAATTGACGTCGGCATTAATATGAATAAAGACAATAAAATATGCGGAGACGTTGATTTTAATGACGTTGCAGATATTGTTCGTGCAATAACTCCCGTACCCGGAGGGGTAGGCGGGGTTACCACATCAGTACTTGCGAGAAATATAATAAAGGCCGTAAAGCTTGTTTGTAATTAATTTTAATTAAATATTAAAGGAGAGAAAGATAATGTATATAATATTATTGAAATTTATTAAACCTCATGATGAGGTTGAAAAGCAAGTGCTTGCGCACAGAGAATTTTTAGACAAATATTATGAATTGCAAAAATTTATTTGTTCCGGAAGAAGAAGCACTAACGAAGGCGGTGTAATTATTTGCTCTGCAAGTAATTTAAATGAAGCTGAAGCAATAATTAAAGAAGACCCGTTTTATATCAATAAAATCGCCGAATATGAGATAATTGAGTTCTCACCGACAAAGTACGCTGCGGGTTTTGAACAATTTATTAATAAATAATTTTTAATATAAAAGCAACCGTGTTGTAACATAAATAATTTTATTTTTAATAGGATAAGCTGCAATATATATGAAAAGGCCGTTTTTTGTTTTATTGATTTTTATTATAATATCGGCTGCTTTGATAAAAACACTTAATTCTATAACGCTGTGCATAATAATTATTACGCCTATGCTGTGTATTTATTATTTTATTGCAAAGAAAAAAATCAGAGTAATTAATATTGCTTTGATTTTTTTAATATCCGTATGCTTCATATTATATACATATTCGACCATTAATTATAATTACGACCTTAAAAAGTATGATAATAAAAAAGCGGATATATATTTGCAGATAACGTCTCAGCCTGTTGAAAAAGAAAAATATACTCAAGTGTATGCTAATGCTTACGGTATAGACTATGATGGTAAATTTGAACAGGTTAATCAAAAAGTGATTGTATATATTTACGGAGAATATAACTATGATATAAAACCCGGACAGAAATATATTATGAAAGGCAAAATTGCCACTCCGTACGGACCAAAAGCGAAGGGCGAATTTGATTATAATTTATATCTTAAGTCAAAAAGAGTATATTCATTAATACAGGTATCATCATACAATATACAATACGCAGGCAGCGGCAATTTATTTTTGTTTACAAATAAAATATACGATGTAAAAGACAGCATAGCGGCACATATGCAATCATTTATGCCTGCAAGCGAACTTGATACGGTTAAGGGAATATTATGGGGAGATAAGCTGGAAGACCAAAGCCTATATGATAACCTAACGACTATAGGGGCTAACCACATATTGTCAGTAAGCGGGCTGCACGTGGGGTATATCTATCTGCTGTTAATGTTTTTACTTAAAAGGACAAAAATCAATATAAAAGTGCAGACAATAATTATTTTATCTGTTCTTTTCATATATGCGGCTATGTGCGCTTTTTCGATAACGATAATAAGAGCTTGTTTAATGTTCGGCGTAATACAATGCTGTAAAATTTATAAAAAACTATATGACCCGCTTTCCGCTCTATCTTTTGCCGCTATTATAATCCTTGCAATAAATCCGCTTATTTTATTTACGGCGTCATTTCAACTGTCATTCGGGGCGGTGGGAGGTATCATATTTTTCGCAAGAGTTTTAAACAATAAAATGGGAGAAATTAAACCCAAAATCTTAAGAAATATTGTGCAGATAATAGCGCTTACTATATGCGTGCAATTAGCCACGCTTCCGATAATAATATATCATTTTTCCAAAGTATCTTTAATTTCGGTGTTTGCCAATGTGATAATAATTCCTCTTTGCGGAATAATTGTAATCAGCTCATTTATAGGCATGATAATATGTTTTTTGCCGATTATGGGATTTTATTTTCAACTGCTTACTTATCAAATAAAAGCGCTTGCATATTTTGCGGATTTGTTTTCGAAAGTAAATTATGCTAATATAAGTATGGACAAAATGTTTATAAGTGAAATTGTTGTTTTTTATATTTTATTGTTTTTATTATTCGGCTATATTGATATTAAGAATAAAAAGACAATATATTTAGCGTCAGCGACTGTATTTGCATGCGCGATGTATTCATTCATAACAGTAATAATATGATGGGATAAAAAATGCAGAAAACAAAGAATTACGTAAAAACTTACAAAAATATTGATGAAATCTCAAAAGACATATTTAAACAAGCCTTATATTTATACGGCAAGGATATTTTTATTGCAAATGATATTATTGATGATGTTATAAATAAAAATTTTAATGTAAGCGTTAAAGAATTAAATATTAAGGTAATAGACGGCAGAAAAGCGAAAATAGAAGATATAGCGGATGAAATGAATGCGCTTCCTGTTTTTGATAAATATAAATTGATTATAGTAAAAAACAGCGTATTATTTGAAAAAAACAGTAAAACAGATGCGTCTAAAGTAAAAGAATTAATAAAATTACTGGATGAAAAACCGGATTATTTGTTGATTGTATTTATCTCGTATGATATGCCGTTTTATTATAACGGCTTATTTGAATATTTTAAAGAAAATAACGCAGCATATGAGTTTGACGGATGCGATATAAAAGACGACTTTATGAAAAAATGGCTTATACGCAAAGCATCTGATATAGACTTTAAATTAGATTTGCAATCGGCAAATTTCTTTTTATCATACGTCGGCTATTATGATAAAGATGTAAATGCGGAAATTTTATACAATGAATTAAATAAGTTGTCGTGCTATTGCGCGGATAAGAAAACAGCTGATACGCAAGATATTAAAAAAATATGCACTTCTTATATGCCGGAAAGCATTGATGTCTTAATAAACGAGTTAAATAATAAAAACCTTTCCAAAGCGTCTGTTGCTTATGAACAGCTTATAAACAGCAATACTTATCCTACTGTTATACTAAGCTCGATTGTTTCTAATTTTAATATAATGCTTCTATATAAACAGTATTCAAAAGCGGAAAAATTAAATGCTTGGGATGTTCTGGCAAGGATTAAAAAAATGAACAGCATTAAATACACAAGGCATGAAAATGTCGATAATGCATTAAAAAGCTGCGGCAATTTTTCTGAAAAAAAAATAAAAAGTATAATTTATACGTGCGCAAAATATGACAACGGAGTAAAGAGCGGAATAATTGACGCAAGAACCGGATTTGAGAGAATTTTATATTTTATATGCACTTGACAAAAATTAAATAATATTATATAAATATACAAAAGTTAATAAATTCTGCTAGGGGAGCATATAGCTGAGAAGATTTACCCTTTAAACCTGACCCGGATAATGCCGGCGTAGGAAAGCAAACAAATTTAAAGTATTTTATATGCTTCCTTTATTTAAAGGAGGTTTTTTTATGCAAGATTTTTTAACATCCACAATCGGGCAGATTATAGTAGTTGTATCTATAATTATTCTGCTTATAGTTATCTTTAAAACATCAAAAAAAGATAACAAGAATAATGTCAAAGCTTTGACATATTCCGCAATAGCTATTGCTATAGCTTTTGTTTTAAATGCTTTTATAGTATTTAAAATGCCGCAGGGCGGAAGCGCCACACTGTTTTCCATGCTTGTAATAGTGCTTATAGCTTATTGGTTCGGGCCTAAAAACGGCATTCTGGCAGGTCTTGCGTTTGGTATGTTAAACGCAATGTACCAGCCGTTTATTGTTCATCCCATTCAATTTCTGCTTGATTATCCGCTCGCGTTTGGGATGCTGGGTGTTGCGGGATTTTTCAGAAATCAAAAGCACGGTCTGCAATGGGGTTATATTGTAGCCGTTCTGGGCAGATATCTCTGTCATGTAATGTCGGGAATAATATTCTTTTCAGAATACGCCGGCGATACAAACGTTATATTATATTCAATTATATACAACGCATCTTACATAGGAATAGAGGCAATAATAACGTTTGCTTTATTATGGGTTCCGGGTGTAAGAAATGCGTTTAGCAGAATAAAAACAAATCTTAATTAAAAATAATGATAATGATTTCAAATAAAAAAGCTGTGAGTTTTCACGGCTTTTTTATTGTCTATTAGTATATTGCGGTATATAATTATTGCATTGGTTTTTTACAGAGGATATATATTATGAAAATAAAATCGTCATATCATGTTCACAGCAATTTTTGCGACGGAAAAGACTCTTTGGAAGAAATGGCTGAAGCCGCCGTTTTAAAAAATTTTACTCATCTGGGTTTTTCATCCCATGCTCCTGTGCCGCAAAACCGTGACGCCGCAATGGATATAAATTCTTTTGAAACTTATAAAAATCAAGTTTTGCAATTGAAAGAGAAATATAAAAATAAGCTGAATATTTTCCTGTCTTTGGAATGCGACTGCTATGAAGATATAGGAATGGTCCAAGAAGTTCCGATTGGAGAGCTTGATTATTATATAATGAGCATCCATTCGCTTGGTGTTGGGAAAGATAAACGCGCAATAGATTATACAACTGAGGAATTTGCGGAACTGATAAAATTAAGCGGCGACGACATAAAAGATGTAGTAAAAAGATATTATAATCTTCTTTTAGCGCAATCGCTTAAAAATAAGCCCGATATAATAGGTCACATTGATATAATCAAAAAAAATAATATAAATTCAAAATATTTTAACGAAAAAGATAATTGGTATTTAGATATAGTTGATAATTATTTAAAAGAAATTAAAAAAATTGGATGCGTTGTAGAAGTTAATACAGGCGGCGTGGCGCGGTATGGCGTTCACTGCTTATATCCGTCAGACGAAATACTTCATATGATAAAAGACTACGATATACCGCTTATGCTTAATTCTGATGCGCATACAAAAGAAAATCTTGATTTTTATTATGATGAAGCATTAAAGAAAATTAAAAATAAAGGGATTAATAAACTATATTATTTAACATATGACGGTTGGGACAACTATAAAATTTAAATCTTAAGGGTAATTAATATGATACAAAACTCTGCTGCGGATATGCACATTCACTCCAATGAATCGGACGGCACTTTAAAACCGGAAGAGATTATACGAGTGGCGCAAAAAATAAACAATCTTAAAGCAATATCAATAACTTATCATGATACGGCGCAAGGCAGCAGAATTGCTCTTGACTATATGCCTAAAAATATAGAAGTTATTGCGGGTATTGAGTTCAGCTGTGAAAGAAATGATGAAGAAGTGCATATTTTAGGCTATTTTATTGATGTCTATAATAAATTTCTATTAGAAACCGAAGAAAAACTTCTTAATATAAGAGCTTTGCGGATAGAAAAATTTATTGAAAAATTAAATGGTATAAAAATAAAAATAAGCATTGATGATGTATATAAATTTTCAACGGGAAAGGCAGTCGGAAGACCGCATGTTGCGCAGGCGATTTTTCATAAAGGGTATACAAAATCTGTAGATGAGGCATATTGCAAATATTTAATTAAAGAAAGCGAAACATACGTCCCAAGAATTAAAATGGATGTTGAGCAGGCAATGGAAGTCATTAACTTATCAGGCGGAGTAAGCGTTATCGCACATCCTTCAAGTGTAAAAAACCGTAATACAATCTCTGAAATTATTAATATTGGCATACAGGGCATAGAAGCTTATCATCCGATGAATTCGCCTGACAGCACTTTAAAATATCTAAATCTGGCTAAAGAAAATAATCTATTTATAACAGGCGGAAGCGATTTTCACAATTCGCGCCAGCATGATAAAGCGTCTATGGGTGAATGTACTGTTGATTATTACCAAATAGAAAAAATTAAAAATTATTTGAAATTTCGACAAACTATGTTATAATTCATACGCACTTGCAAATTAATATTAAATACAATGTATGTTAAAGCCGGATGATTCAATGTGGAATGATTGATTGGATTGTTTTGGCTTGATTTTTATAGAACAAAAACAAGAAGGCTTTGTATGAAATTTTTAAACAGTTTTAATAAATTTATGGAAAGATGGATGCCGCTTGTAACGCCTACAAGTTTGGTTATCGGCGTTTTATTGGAACCATACATAGGAAAATACATATACATTGTGCCGTGGGCTTTTGCTTTTATGACATTTTCAGGCAGTTTGGGCTCAGGATTTTCAGAAATGAAAAAAGTTGCGTTAAATCCGCTGCCTCTAATAATAGTTATGTTTATTCTGCATGTTTGGATGCCTTTAATCGCGTTCGGCGTGGGTAAACTGCTTTATGCCAGCAATCCGTACTTCATTACGGGGATACTTTTAGTATTTGTTGTTCCTACAGGCATTACAAGTCTTGTGTGGGTTTCAATGTATCGCGGCAATAATGTGCTGGGTCTGTCAATTATTTTAGTTGATACACTGACAGCTCCGTTTTTAATTCCGCTTTCATTAAAAGTGCTTGTGGGCACCGCGGTTGAAATAAACGCACTAGGAATGTTTAAAGACCTTATATTTATGATTTTAGTGCCTGCTTTGCTTGCAATGTTTTTGAACCAATTAACAAAAGGCAATATTAAAAAAACGCTCGCGCCTAAGCTTGCACCTTTCAGCAAAGCTGCGATTGTTGTCGTGGTATCGCTGAACTCAACTAAAATAGCGCCTTATTTCAAGGATTTTCATCTTGTGCTTTTAGGGATTGCCATTACTATTCTGCTGCTTGCAATTACGGGATATGTATGGGGCTGGCTGGTTTCTAAAGCGATAAAAGCGGATTATCGCGATACGGTTTCCATTACAGTTAACGCGGGGATGCGTAACATAGCTACAGGCGCCGTTTTAGCATCACAGTATTTTCCCGGTGCTGTTATGTTCCCGGCTATGGTAGGAACATTATTTCAGCAGGTGCTCGTTTCTTTTGTGCTGGCATTTCTTTCAAAAACAGAGCCTGAAAGTAATAAAAAAGATACAATATAAAAATAGAATAAAAATATCAACGTGCAGAAAGCTGTGCGTTTTTTATTATATACAATTGAAAACGTTACAATAAATATAATTAGATTACTAATACCCTTTTTGTGGTAAAATTACCCTGACTTCATAAATTTTAAATAAATAAACAAAAAGTATTTAATTGAAAGGAAGTATTTTATTATGAATAAGATTAGAGAGATGGTCAAAAGCGGACAAAAAGCCATAGGCACATTTTATGATTTAGGCGGGCAGACAGCTGCGGAAGCATTGGGGGTTGCAGGACTTGATTATATTATAATTGATACGGAACACGGCTCATTTGACTTGGATCAAGCTAAAATCGCGATATGCGCGGCAGAAAGAAGAGGAACCTCTCCGTTTGTAAGAGTAAAAGACGGCACGAGACCTTCAATATTAAAAATGCTTGACGCCGGCGCGAAAGGCATAATAATACCTTGCGTTAAAACAATAGACGAAGTGAAAAAAATAGTGGAATACGGAAAATACTTCCCTGTAGGCAACAGAGGTTTTGCGGGAACGGCTTCGGGCGAATTCGGTTTTTCGGAACACGCAAAAACAATGGACGGATATTTTGAATATATGAACTCTTCGACATTATTAATACCGCAGTGCGAAACGAAGGAATGCTTGGAAGACTTAGAAAACATAGCGGCAGTTGAAGGAGTAGACGGAATATTTGTAGGGCCGTACGATTTATCGATAGCTCTTGGCATACCGGGGCAGATGACTAATCCGATAATGGTAGACGCTATGAAACATATTGTAAAAGTATGCAAAGATAAAGGTAAATTAGCGTTTATATACTCGGGCAACGCGGAAGATAGCAAGATGAAGTTCGGTTGGGGATATGACGCGGTAGCGGTAAGCATGGATGTGGTATTCGTAATTACCGTTTATAAGGAACTTATTAAAAATATAAGAGGATAAAAAGTAATTATATTAAAAAGACTGCTAATGGCAGTCTTTTTAATATAATTTTTAATCTAGATTATTAATATTTAATGCTATAATAATATTGCTAAAATTGATATATTTTTAATTAATTAAAAGGGGTTTATAATGCAAAAACCTTATAAAATGAGATTTGCTGTAAGGGGAACAGCTTGGTTTATGTGGGGTTTCTTATTCGTTATGATATTCGGGTATATATTTTTATTATATAATTTTGCAAATGGAAGCTCATATAATAATTTAACAAAATGGATAATAATAATACTTACACCATTTTTGATATTTCACGAATTAATTAATAAAAACAAAGATACTCGTTATTCTTGTTTTATTTTTGATGATTATTCAGTTCGGCAAAGAAATTTCTATAGGGAAATTATAAAAGAAATGCCATGGAATGAAGTTATTGAAGCAGGTATAATTAATATAAAAAGAGAAGCTTATGAGCCTCAATATGGTATGTTTGCTTTTAGCTATAAAAAACATATAATTTATTTATCAAAAAAAGCTTTAGATGAAGAAATCAGACCCAAAGTTCATTTTTATGCAATGGAAAACGACGATTTTTTTATAATAAGATGCTCGCCTGAAGCTTTAAGAATTGTAGAGTCCCATTTTAAAGGTGATATAATAAACAGAGATAAGCTTAGAGGCGAACCTGTTGTAAATTAAAATTACCTTTAATCATAATATAAGCCTTTTTTCCTTTGAGGTATTTCCCACTTTTCTAAAAATGATTTAAATTCTTCATAGTTTTCTTTTCCATGTGAAAAAGGATCAATAGAAGCGAAGTGTTTTTTATTTGTGTAAAGTTTATAAATTACATAATACGCTCCAAGAGTATACGGTTTTAATAAAACATAATCAATATCTTTTACACAAATGGTTTTTACAGTAAAAAATATTCTCCTTGAAAGATGGTCATTTTCAATCTTTAGTTCCCATATATATGGACGCAAAATAAAATATAATTGAATTATATTTATTATTATAAAAAAAATTATTAAGCCTGTTTCAAGAGGTATTATTCTAAATAATCCTAATAAAATAAAAACGGAAAGCACAATAAAGAAAATTATAAAAAAAGGACTAAATATTTTTTTATTTCTTATTATTAACTTATCTTTTTCCATTAATTACTCCTTAAATAATACTGGTTTTCTTTGTTATATGTCATATTTATTTAATAATACATTATCAAGTTTATTCAAAAAATGATAAAACAAATCCTCCGATACTGAATGATATACATAATATTAGACAAACGGTTATAATTTTTAAATATTTTAATAAAGGAAGTACTTCAACTAATTTATCATCGTATTTGGGATTTTTTAATACTGAATAAAACAATATCCAATAGACTATTCCTACAATGCAAGCATAGATATTTCCTATTACAAAAACAAGTTTTAGCGCGTTATACCAATCCATAACTACCTCCCTTAACCACTACAGCCAATACTTCCTATCTAGGCTCCTATACTGCACCGCCTCCGCAATATGCGGAGTTTTTATATCTTCGCTGGCATCAAGATCAGCTATCGTTCTCGCAAGCTTTAGTATCCGGTGATATGCCCTGCTGCTTAAGTTAAGCGATGTGAAAGCTTTTTTCATTAATTTTTCTTCCGCTTCTCCAAGCCTGCAGTAACGCTCTATCTGCCGAGGGTTTAACGCCGAATTAAATAATGTGTCAGTACCTTTGTATCGTTCAAGCTGTATTGTGCGCGCTGCATTTACCCGCTTTTTTATGCTCTCACTGCTTTCGCTTTTGGCTCTGTCTTTCAGTTTGTCGTAACTTGTGGAAGGCACTTCTATATGAATGTCTATTCTGTCAAGCAGCGGACCTGAAATCTTGCCCAGATACCGCTTAATCTCATTTGAAGTGCAGTGACATTTGTTTGACTCATCTCCGTAATATCCGCAAGGACACGGGTTCATGCTCGCAAGCAACATAAAGGATGAAGGGTATGTGATAGTTGCGGTTACTCTTGATATTGTTACTATCTTATCCTCAATAGGCTGGCGCAAAGACTCAAGCGATGTTTTCTGAAATTCGGGCAGCTCGTCCAAAAATAATACGCCCAAATGCGCAAGTGATACTTCTCCGGGGCGGGGAATTCTTCCGCCGCCCGTAAGAGAAATATCACTGATAGTATGATGGGGTGAACGGTAAGGTCTTGAAGTTATAAGCTGGGTTTCACGTCTTAAAAGTCCCGCTATGCTGTATATTTTCGTTACTTCTAACGATTCATTCTTAGTCATATCGGGAAGAATTGATGGAAAGCATCTTGCAAGCATAGTTTTTCCGCTTCCCGGAGGGCCTATCATAAGCATGTTATGCGCGCCCGCGGCGGCGACTTCCAGGGCTCTTTTAGCATTTTCCTG
>JAAZOI010000059.1 GCA_012797825.1 Eubacteriaceae bacterium
AAAAAAACTAAAACATATAAAAGTCTTATTGTCAAAAGACCTATAATAATTTAGTACATTATCATATGTCTTAAAATAGCATGAATATCAAAAGAGGAGATGTATTTTATGCTGATTTAAGTCCTGTAATAGGATCAGAACAAGGGGGAATAAGGCCTGTTTTGGTTATACAAAACGATATGGGCAATAAATACAGCCCCACTGTTATAATATCAGCTATTACATCGCAATTAAACAAGGCAAAACTGCCTACACATATTGAAATAGAAGCAAAAGATTTCGGTTTGGCAAAAGATTCTGTTATATTGCTTGAACAGGTAAGAACGATAGACAAAAAAAGACTCAAAGAAAAAATAGGGCATTTGGATGAAGTAATGATGACACAGGTTAATGAAGGTATACAGATTAGTTTCGGTATAAATATATGATAAATTAGTATTTAAGCTTTGTATTACGTTTGAATGCAAAGCTTAAATTTATATTTATAAAAAAATAAAAAAATAGCCATAATACATTGAATATTTTTAAACAATATTATAAAATAAATAAATATTGGGTTATATAAATAAGGAAATAAATGGATAAGCATAATGAACATAAAAAGTTAAATGTTTTAACTCAATACGGAGCTATTTTAGCTGGATGTTTCATTATGGCGTTTGGGTATTCCTATTTCTGCATCCCATATAAAATTGCTCCTGGCGGATTAAGCGGGATTGCAACAGTATTATATTATTTTACGGGAATACCGGTAGGCATAATGACACTAGTTCTGTCAGTGCCGGTTTTTTTATTTTCAATAAAAATTTTGGGAATTAAATTTGGAATAAAAACAGTATTTGCTACAGTTTTCTTTTCTTTGTTTATTGATTTGATAACTACTGTTTTTACTGTTTATAAAGTCGATATTTTTATAGCGAGCATTTTTGGGGGAGTGCTGATAGGACTGGGACTGGGTATAATATTCAGATTCGGCGCTTCAACGGGAGGCACGGACCTAATAGCCGCAATGGCTAAAAAGTATTTTTCATGGATAAGCCTGGGCACATGGATGCTTATTATTGATATGTCCGTGGTATTGATTGCGGGTTTTTCGTTTAAAAGTGTAAATATTATGCTTTATTCAATAATCACTATATATGTAACAAACAAAATGATAGACTTTATACAGGAAGGTATTGACTATACTAAAGTAATTTATATTATAAGCACAAAAAGCGATGAAATATCTCAAAAAATTCTTGAGAATTTAAGCAGAGGCGTAACCGGCATATATTGCAAAGGGATGTATACAAAAAAAGAAATTAATATGCTTATGTGCATAATCTCACGGGCTCAAATTGCGGGCATTAAAAAAATCGTCCACGATATAGACAAAAACGCTTTTGTTATAAGTGTAGGTGCGCTTGAAGTTATAGGTGAAGGATTTAAAAGAATAGACGGATAAATTATGCAATATTAAAAGGAGTATTTAATGCAAATTCTTAAAGATACGGCAAAAATTATTAGAAAAGATATTATTAATATGATTTTTAAAGCACAAAGCGGACATCCGGGAGGATCGTTATCTTCCGTTGAAATAATGACGCTGCTTTATTTTGAGGTTATGAACATAGATCCTAAAAACCCTAATATGGATAATAGGGATAAATTCATTCTGTCAAAAGGGCATTGCGCACCGCTGCTTTATGCAGTTCTTGCAAGAGCGGGATTTTTCGATATAACCGAGCTTGATACATTAAGAAAATTAGGCAGCCGCCTTCAGGGACATCCCGATATGCACACTCTTCCCGGAATTGAAATAAGCACCGGTTCACTGGGACAAGGCATATCTGCATCAGTAGGAATTGCCCTTGCGCAAAAACTTGACAAAAAAGACTCATACACTTATGTGCTTTGCGGAGACGGAGAGCTGGATGAAGGCATAGCGTGGGAAGCGTTTATGGCAGCGGCTCATTATAAAATAAATAATTTAATAGTATTTGTGGATAATAACGGATTTCAGATAGACGGACAAACGTGCAATGTAATGGAATTGGGCGATTTACATAAGAAATTTGAAGCATTCGGATTTAATGCAATTTATGTAGACGACGGCCATGATTTTGATAAATTGCGAAACGCTGTTGTTTCGGCTAAAAAAAGCGCAGATAAGCCCTCGTGCATAATCTGCAAGACCATTAAGGGCAAAGGCGTTTCTTTTATGGAAAACAATGCTTCCTGGCACGGCAAAGCGCCCAGTGAAGAGCAAACAAAGCAAGCGATACTGGAACTGGAGGCATAAGAATATGGCGGAAATGAGAAAATTATACGGACAAGCTTTAGTTGAACTGGGGAGTATAAATAAAAATATTGTTGTGCTTGACGCCGATTTATCGGCATCGACAAAAACATCAATGTTTAAAGAAGCTTTTCCTGATAGACATTTCAATGCAGGTATTGCGGAATCAAATCTGATGGGCATGGCGGCAGGGCTTGCCGTAAGCGGCAAAACAGTTTTTGCGAGTACATTTGCGGTGTTCGGAACACTTCGCCCATATGAAATTATAAGAAATTTAATATGCCATAATAATCTTAATGTAAAAATAGTATGTACCCACGCAGGGGTGACTGTAGGGGAAGACGGCTCAACTCACCAATCAATTGAGGATATAGCCATTATGAGAGCGCTTCCGAATATGAAAGTATTTGTTCCTGCGGACGCAGCCCAGGCTTATGAAATTATTAAAGCACAAGCAAACGTGCCGGCTCCTGCGTATATAAGACTTACAAGGTCAGGCTGTGCTGATGTTTATAAAGAAGGATATAAATACAATAACATCGGCGCTGAAACGCTTAACGAAGGCAAAGACATAAGCATATTTGCGTGCGGTCTTATGGTAGATAAAGCATTAAAAGCGGCGCAGATACTTGCGGGAAAAAACATATCAGCGGAGGTGATTAACATAAACAGAATTAAACCTATTGATGAAAATGCCATAATAAAATCTGTAAATAAAACTAATCTGGCATTAACGGTTGAAGAACATTCAATAATAGGCGGTCTAGCAAGCGCAGTTGCTGAAGCAGTCGTTAAACACAGCCCTGTAAGAATGGGTTTTATCGGTATTGAAGACACATTCGGAACATCTGGCAAATCAGATGAATTGTTAAAATATTTCCACCTGACAGAAACTGATATTGCCCACAGAGCAATATCTATGCTAAAAGGAAATTAAAATATACGTAACATCATTTCATAATCAAATGACAATACAAAAGTACGCAATATATTCTGTAATCATCATTGTTGCTTATAAGTCAAAAAGCAAATCATATCCTGATTGCATAATGTAGAAAAAATATAAGGCAATAGTAGGAGTAAATTATGAAGACTAAATTTATTTTTGTAACAGGCGGCGTTGTTTCGTCACTCGGCAAAGGTATAACTGCTGCATCCGTAGGCAGATTGCTGAAAAATATGGTGATAACCGTTTTTACACAAAAATTCGACCCGTACATCAATTTTGACCCGGGCACAATGAGTCCGTATCAGCACGGAGAAGTATTCGTAACAGACGACGGCACGGAAGCCGATTTGGATTTAGGGCATTACGAAAGATTTATTGATGTAAGTCTGGCAGAAAGCAGCAATGTTACAACAGGGAAAATTTATTGGTCTGTAATTAACAAAGAACGTAAAGGCGATTATTTGGGAGCCACTGTTCAAGTAATACCGCACATAACAAATGAGATAAAATCATGGCTTACGAAAGCGGCGAAAAACTCAAACGCGGAAGTAATTATCACAGAAATCGGCGGGACTGTCGGCGACATAGAAAGTCAGCCTTATATTGAAGCGATAAGACAAGTAAAAAGCGAATACGGCGCTGAAAACGTAATGTACATACACGTAACGCTTCTGCCGTATCTGAACTGCGCAGGAGAATTTAAAACAAAACCGACTCAGTACAGCGTAAAAGAACTGAGAGGCATGGGCATCCAGCCGGATATTATAGTACTTAGAAGCGAAAAAGCTATTAACGATAATATCAAAGAAAAAATAAGTTTGTTCTGCAACGTGGAAAAAGAAGCAGTAATATCAAATATTGATACTCCTAATTTATATGAAGTTCCTCTGCTGCTTGAAAATGAAGGAATTGACAGATTAGTATGCGAACGACTCGGACTGCCTTACAAAAAACCTGATATGACAGAATGGAAGCAGATGGTTGATAAGATGAATTCGCTTAAAGATACTGTTCTTATCGGTCTTGTAGGTAAATATGCCGAACTTAAAGACGCGTATTTATCCTTAACTGAAGCGTTATGCCACGGCGGACTTGAAAATAACAGAAAAGTAGAAGTTAAATGGTTCCATTCAGTTGATGTTAATGACTCAAACGCAGAAAAATATTTTAAAGATGTAGACGGAATTATAATACCAGGAGGGTTCGGAGACAGAGGAATAGAAGGCAAGATTTCGGCTGCTCGGTACGCAAGAGAGCATAATGTTCCATATTTGGGCATATGCCTTGGAATGCAGGTATCAGTAATTGAGTTTGCAAGAAATGTGCTAGGCTATTCGGATGCCAATTCAACCGAGTTTAATGAACAGACAAAAAACCCTGTTATTGATGTAATGCCTGAGCAGAAAGAAATTGACAGAAAAGGCGGCACAATGAGACTGGGCGAATATCCGTGTAATTTGGTTAAAGGTACAAAAGCTTACGAAGCATACGGCCGTGAGCTCATACATGAACGACACAGACACAGATATGAATTTAATAATAAATATGAAAAAGAATTTGAAGATAACGGTATGATAGTTTCGGGCAAAGCTCCTAACAGAATTTTAGTTGAAATGATTGAGCTGAAAGACCATTTGTGGTTTGTAGGCACGCAAGCTCATCCCGAATTTAAATCAAGGCCAAATAAAGCCCACCCGCTTTTCAGGGACTTTATCAAAGCTGCCGTTAAGCACAAAAAAGTAAAATAAAACATCTGCGGGAACACCACCCGCAGTTTTTTTCTAAATGCGACAAATTAACGCATTTATTCAATATATAATATATAAAATAATTTATTATATAAAAAATACATTTATAAAAATACAAAAAACATATTGACATATTTAATTATTAATGCTATCATAATACACTGCATTTAGTTGGGCAGTTTATTAAAATTCCCAATTTTGTACGTGCAAAAATATAAAATTCGGAGGTGCACTATAAGTAGATTTTTTATAAAAGTCAGAAATTTATAGTGCAATTTATTATTAAAAGGAGTGACTGGTATTGGTGCATCCTATAAAAGCAGGCAGAGTAGAAAGAATGAGTTTTTCCAAGATCAAAGAAATTTTGGAAATGCCGGATCTTATCGAAATTCAGAAAAAATCTTATGAATGGTTTCTGGAAAAAGGATTAAGAGAAGTACTTGACGATATTTCTCCTATTGTGGATTATTCGGGTGAGCTAATTTTAGAATTTTTAGACTACAGCCTGTACGGAGAACCTAAATATGATATGGAAGAATGCAAAGAGAGGGATGCTAATTACTCTCGTTCTTTACGTGTTAAGGTTCGTTTAACTTTTAAAGAAACTAACGTAAAAATCGAACAAGATGTTTACTTAGGCGATTTTCCCATTATGACCGATAAAGGCACCTTTATTATAAACGGAGCGGAAAGGGTTATCGTAAGCCAGTTAGTCCGTTCTCCCGGTGCATACTTTTTTTACGAACTGGACAAGTCAGGGAAAGAACTTTATTCATCGCAGATTATTCCAAGCAGAGGCGCTTGGCTGGAATTTGAGACAGATTCGAACGACATAATGTATGTAAGAGTAGACAGAACGCGTAAGCTGCCTGTAACAATTCTTATGAGAATGTTCGGCCTTAGCACAAACGCGGAAATAATTGAATATTTCAGCGAAGATAAAAAGATACTGGCAACGCTTGAAAAAGACAGTACATCAAACACTGAAGAAGGATTAATTGAAATATATAAAAGACTAAGACCGGGTGAACCGCCTACGGTTGATAACGCAAAATCACTTACCGATTCGATGTTTTTTGATAACAGAAGATATGATTTAGCAGTAGTAGGAAGATATAAACTTAATAAAAAGCTTGCGCTTGCGACAAGAATCGCATCAAACATAGCCGCCAACAATATAATTTCGCCTAAAACAGGAGAGATATTTGTATCAAAAGGCGAAGTCATTAAAATGGATGTAGCCAAAAAAATACAAAACAGCGGCATAAACAGAGTAGATGTAGTTGTCGTTAAAGACAAGGAAGAACGCAAATTTACGGTAATAGGAAATAACACGGTTAATATATTAGAACAAGATTTGCCGTTTGATATATCTGATATAGATATAGAAAAAATGGTTCGCTATGACGTACTGTGCGAAATTCTTTCATCTGATAAATCAGCAGAGGAAATGAAGCAGGAATTAAAAGACAGAATAAGGCAGCTTGTTCCGAAACATATAACAATTGAAGATATATTTTGTACAATAAATTATAATATAGGGCTTGAATACGGCATAGGCGATACTGATGATATTGATCATCTTGGAAACAGACGTCTTCGTTCGGTTGGCGAACTTCTGCAAAACCAATTCAGAATTGGGCTTACCAGAATTGAAAAGAACGTCAAAGAGCGTATGATGACTCCTGAAAAAGAATCATTAACGCCTCAGGATCTGGTAAACATAAGACCGGTGCATGCGGCAATTAAAGAGTTCTTTGGAAGTTCACAGTTATCGCAGTTTATGGACCAGACTAATCCGCTTGCAGAGCTTACAAACAGAAGAAGGCTTTCGGCGCTAGGTCCTGGAGGACTATCCAGAGACAGAGCGGGATTTGAAGTGCGTGACGTGCATTATTCGCATTACGGAAGAATGTGCCCTATAGAGACGCCTGAAGGACCTAACATAGGTCTTATCAACTCGCTTTGCACATACGCAAGAGTAAATGATTACGGCTTTATTGAAACGCCGTACAGAAAAGTAGAAAACGGCAGAGTAACAGAAACAAATGAATACCTTACAGCCGATGAAGAAGGCTTTTACACAATAGCTCAGGCAAACGAACCTCTTGATGATAACGGAAACTTTATTAACAGCAAGGTAACAGGTAGAACGGGAAAAGAAAGAGCGTTTGTTATGGTTGAGCCGAATAAAATTGACTATATGGACATTTCACCGAAACAAATAGTATCGGTTGCGACAGCATTAATACCGTTTTTGGAAAATGACGACGCAAACCGCGCGTTGATGGGCTCTAACATGCAGCGTCAGGCAGTGCCTCTTTTAAATCCGCAGTCTCCGATAATAGGAACCGGCATGGAGCATATAAGTGCTAAAGATTCCGGTGTGTGCGTTGTTGCGCAGCAGGACGGCGTTGTCGAAAAAGTCGCTTCCAACAGGATTGTTGTTTCCGGAAGAAGCTATCCGCTTCTTAAGTTTAAACGAACAAATCAGGGAACATGCTGTGACCAGCGGCCTATAGTAGCTAAAGGAGACGTTATAAAAAAAG